>NZ_JBVVQZ010000010.1:191574-219218 GCF_055811635.1 Mesorhizobium sp. WSM4806
CCGGGTGGGTTTTTTCGGCAGCCGGCCGGGCGGGGGGCCCCTCCCCCCTGGGGGTGTGGTCGTTTTCCCCCTATTGCCCCTTCATTTTGGTTTGGAATTCGGGGTGTGGGGGCGCAGCGATCAAAGCTTCGTCCAGGCCCCGTTCTTCTTCGACGACTTCACGCAGGCTTCAATGAAGGCCATGCCTTCGACACCGTCGTGGATGGTCGGGAAAATAACCTCCTTAGCCGGCTTGCCACCCTTCCGGCGCGCCGCGCGGATGGCGCGGGCCGCCTCCTGGTAGATGTTGGCGAAGCCTTCGAGATAGCCTTCCGGATGGCCTGACGGAACGCGGCTGACACGCCCGGCGACGGGCAGCGCGCCGGCGCCATTTCGGGTGATCAACTGCTTCGGCTGGCCGAACGGCGTGTACCAGAGGTAGTTCGGATCGGCCTGCACCCATTCAAGCCCGCCTTTCGAGCCGTAGATGCGCAGCTTCAGCCCGTTCTCGTGGCCGGGCGCCACCTGGCTCGCCCACAACATGCCCTTGGCTGGGTGCGACTTGCCGACCGGCTTGAAGCGCAGCATCACATTGACATTGTCGTCGAGTTGCCGCCCCGGCACGAAGGCGTCGAGATCGGCGGAAAGCGCATCGAGCTCAAGCCCGCAGACGAAGCGTGCCAGATTGTAGGCATGCGTGCCGATGTCGCCCAGCGCGCCGCCGGCGCCGGCCTGTTTGGGATCCGAGCGCCACGCTGCCTGCTTCTGGCCGGTGGCGGCAAGGTCCTCGGTCAGCCAGTCCTGCGGATATTCCGACTGCACGATGCGAATGTCGCCGAGCTGCCCCTTGGCCACCATCTCGCGCGCCTGCCGCACCATCGGATAGGCGGTGTAGTTGTGGGTGAGGACAAAGACCTTGCCGGTCTTTTCGACCAATGCCGCCAGCTTCTTCGCTTCCGCCAACGTCGTCGCCAGCGGCTTGTCGCAAATGACGTGGATGCCGGCTTCGAGAAACGCCTTCGCCGCCGGCACATGCACATTGTTGGGCGTGACGATGGCCACCGCCTCGATGCCGTCCGGCCGCTTGGCCTCGGCCTTGGCCATCTCGGCGAACGAGCCGTAGCTGCGCGCCGGATCGAGCCCAAGCTCCTCGGCCGACGCCTTGGCGCGCGCCGGGTCGGATGACAGGGCACCGGCGACCAGCACGAACTCATTGTCCATGCGCGCCGCGATCCGGTGCACGGCGCCGATGAAGGCGCCTTGCCCGCCGCCGACCATGCCGTAGCGGATCGGGCCGCCTCCCGTTTCCGACTTCGATGCGCCGACCATGATTTTTCTCCCTCGTCTGAAATACCCCTCCCCCTTGAGGGGAGGGTGGCCCGAAGGGCCGGGAGGGGTCGGTTCATGCCGAGCGCTACGCCCAGCGACCCCACCCCGATCCGCTGCGAGGATCGACCCTCCCCTCAAGGGGGAGGGAAAGCGGTGCTAGATTCCCATCATGGCGCGCAGCACCTTTTTATCGGTCGCGCTGCCGGCGAAGTCGTCGAATGCCTTTTCCGTCACCCTGATGATGTGATGCTGGATGAAGGGCGCGCCTTCGGCCGCGCCATCCTCGGGGTGCTTCAGGCAGCACTCCCATTCCAGAACCGCCCACGAATCGTAGTCGTATTGGGCGAGCTTGGAAAAGATGCCGCCGAAATCCACTTGGCCGTCGCCGAGTGAGCGGAAACGCCCGGCCCGGTTCGTCCAGCTCTGATAACCGGAATAGACGCCTTGCCGGCCGGTCGGATTGAACTCGGCATCCTTGGCGTGGAAGGCCTTGATCCGCTCGTGATAAATGTCGATGAATTCGAGATAGTCGAGTTGCTGCAGCAGGAAATGCGACGGGTCGTAATTGATATTGCAGCGCTTGTGGCCGCCGACCGCGTCAAGGAACATCTCGAATGTCGCACCGTCGAAGACGTCCTCGCCCGGATGGATCTCGTAGCCAACATCGACGCCATTGTCCTCATAGACGTCGAGGATCGGTTTCCAGCGCTTTCCCAGTTCGGAAAACGCTTCCTCGATCAATCCCGCCGGCCGTTGCGGCCACGGATAAAGGTAGGGAAAAGCCAACGCTCCACAAAACGACACCGACGCCTTGAGCCCGAGGTTCTTGGAAGCCTTGGCGCCGAACTTCATCTGTTCGACCGCCCATTGCTGCCTGGCCTTCGGATTGTTGTGCACCGCAGGCGGTGCGAAGCCGTCGAACTGCGCGTCATAGGCCGGATGCACCGCCACCAACTGCCCCTGCAAATGCGTCGACAGCTCGGTGATCTCGACGCCGGCATCGCTGCAGATGCCCTTCACCTCGTCGCAATAGGCCTGGGAAGACGCCGCTTTCTCGAGGTCGAACAGCCGGCTGTCCCAGGTCGGGATCTGCACGCCCTTGTAGCCCAGCCCGGCCGCCCATCTGGTGATCGACGGCAGCGAATTGAACGGTGCGGCATCGCCCGCGAACTGCGCCAGAAACAGCCCAGGACCTTTCATTGTCGACGGCATCGGCATCCTCCCTCATTATCCACGACCAAGCATAGCGCCGATTGAAAGCAGGGCCAGCCTCTTTGGTCTTTTCTCGACAGGCGCTAGTGCGCGCCGTCATTCTGGTATTACCAAATATGCTGATTTGGTCAAGCGCCGCCGCGCGCAACCGGCGCTCCGCAAATTGCCGGTCAGCGGGCAAATATGCCAGTTTAATCAAAGAAATAATCATGGGCCGAGGCTGCCTTGCAGGATTTCTTGCCGTCCAGATGAAATTGCTGTAGACCTCTTTTCACGCCCAATTGGTCGAACCAGTTACGACGAATGCTGGAGCGCCTTGGGGAGGAACCATGCAACGCAATCTGGGGTGCGTCGCAGGCGAATTGTTACAGGCGAATTCTGGGAAGGACAGACCATGCATCTTTCAACGCACAACTGGATGCGGGCGGAACCGCTGGAAACGACGCTCAAGCGCATCAAGAAATTCGGCTATGAATCGATCGAGATTTCCGGCGAGCCCGCGCAATACAAGACCAACGAGACGCGCGCGCTCTTGAAGGAGCACGGCATCCGCTGCTGGGGGGCGGTGACGCTGATGCTGGGCGAGCGCAATCTGGCCGCCAGGGACCAGGGCCAACGCGAGCGCTCGGTGCAGTATGTCAAAGAGGTGCTGACGATGGTCAGCGAACTCGATGGCGAGATCATCACGCTCGTTCCCGCCACCGTCGGCAAGGTGGTGCCGGACGGCACCGAGGAAGAAGAATGGAAATGGGTCGTCGACGCCACCAGGGAATGCTTTACCCATGCCAGGAAAGTGGGCGTCAAGATCGCGGTCGAGCCGCTCAACCGCTTCGAGACCTACCTGTTCAACCGCGGCGCCCAGGCGCTGGCTCTGGCCGATGCGGTCAGCCCTGAATGCGGTGTCTGCCTCGACGCCTATCACCTCCATATGGAGGAGTTCAACGTCTACGATGCCATCCGGCAGGTCGGAAACCGCCTGTTCGATTTCCACGTCGCCGACAACAACCGCTTCGCCGCCGGTCTCGGACAGATCGACTGGCCGAAGATCGTCGACACCCTGAAAGAGGCCGGTTACGACGGCGCGTTGACCAACGAGTTCGTCGCCCCTGTCGACCGCACGCCGGCTGCTCCCTATCCCGACATGGTCGATCGCAACCCGGTCGACATCTCGCCGGAGCAGCTTAAATTCATCCAGGACCACGGTTCCAGCGTGCTCACGGAAAAATTCTACACCGACCAGATGCGCATCACCGCCGAAACGCTGCTGCCGCTGATCAAGTAATCGATCTCTGGAAACGAGCCTTTCCGACGGCGGCCCCTAACGGCGGCAAGGCAGAGGAAGAACATGCGCATCAAGACGGTCCAAGCCTGGTGGGTCCGCATACCGATCGAAGCCGCGCGGCAGCACCGCAGCGACTTCGGTCAGGTGACGACGTTCGACGCCGCAATCCTGCGTATCGAGACCGCCGATGGGCTGGTCGGCTGGGGCGAAGGCAAGAATGCCGCCGGCAGCACCGGCAGCTATGGCGCCCTCGTCCACATGCTGAACCACGAGGTCGGCCCGCAGCTGATCGGCTGCGATCCGGCCGACATCGGGGTGATCTGGGAGATGCTCTACAATGGCGTGCGCCACGACAGCGCCGCGCAAAACGGCCACGCCATGCCGCAATTGGCGCGGCGCGGCATCAGCATCGCCGCGATCAGCGCCGTCGATATCGCATTGTGGGATATTCTGGGCAAGTCGCTGGGGCTTCCGGTCTGGCGGCTGCTCGGCGGCCGCAAGCTTGACCGCATGCCGGCCTATGCTTCCGGCGGCTGGGCCTCCACCGAGGCAATCGGCGAGCAGTTGAAATCCTATATCGCCAAGGGCGGCTTCAAGGCGCTGAAGATGCGGATCGGCGCGATGGACGGCGCTCCGCACAATTCCGCCGCCCGCGTCCGCGCCGCAAGGCAGGCGCTCGGCCCCGAAGTCGACCTGATGGTCGATGCGCACGGCACCTATACGGTGGCGGAAGCCAAACGCTTCATCCATCTCGCCGGCGATCTCGATCTGGCCTGGTTCGAGGAGCCGGTCATCGCTGACGACAAACCCGGCATGGCCGAAGTGCGGGCGTCCGGTTCCATCCCGATCGCCACCGGCGAAAGCGAAGCGACGCGCTACGCCTTCCGCGACCTCGCCACGCTCAAGGCTGCCGACATCTTCCAGCCGGACCCTGCCTTCTGCGGCGGCATCAGCGAGGCGATGAAGATCGGCACCATCGCCAGCGCCTTCAATCTGCGCTTCGCGCCGCATCTGTGGGCCGGCGCGCCTTGCTTCTTTGCCGGGCTGCATGTCTGCGCTGCTTCGCCGGCTAGCTTTACCGTCGAATATTCGCTCGGCGCCAATCCGATGATCCACGATCTGATCGAGGAGACTGTCGAAGCAAAGGACGGTATGATAGCGATCCCCGAGAAGCCTGGACTGGGATTCACCCTTTCGGAACGGTTCCTGGAGGCGCACGCGCTACGCGGCTGATCATGAAAGAAAAGAACCTTCTCGCGGAACTCGCCGCCTATTTGTTCTCCCACTCCGACAAGGCAACCGGCCGAACGCCGTCGGAGCGTGAACTGGCGGAGCATTTCGCCGTCAGCCGCGGCCAGATCCGCGAGGCGCTGGCCATCCTCGAAGCCATGCGCATCGTCGAGCGCCGAGCCAAGTCCGGCATCTACATCGACACCAAGCAGGCCAGCGTCGAAGCGATGGCGCTTTTTGCCAAGGCCGGCCTGCCGCTCGATCCGATCCAGATCTACGAGACCGTCGAGTTGCGCAAGATCCACGAGATTAAGGCTGCCGAGCTTGCCTGCTCGCGCGCCACCGAGGAAAATTTCGAGCGGCTGCGCGAAATCCTGAAAGCTTCGGAAGACCGCATTGCGGCGGGCGAGGGCCTCGCCAAGGAGGACCGCGAATTTCACCTTGAGATTGTGCGGGCAACCAAGAACAGCGTTTTTCACAACATATGCAGCCTCTATTACTTGATGGGCGAGCAACGCCTGCCGATCTACTTCAACGATCCCGAACGCAGCATGCGCTCGCATGCCGAGCACATCCAGATCTACGAGGCGCTGCTGCGCCGCGACGGCAACCTCGCCCAGGCGCTGATGAGCGCCCATCTGCAAGGCGCGGAAAGCTATTGGAAAGGCCTGATCGAGGGCGGCGGGGCAGAACCTCACAGCCCAGCGCTCGAACCGGTCTGACATGCCTAAGATCTTGACGACACACACGCTGCACCCGCGCGCCTCCGCCATGTTGACCGGCGCCGGCGAACTCGTCGTCGCCTCAGCCCTTGATGCCGACACGCTGGCGACTGAGGCGAGGGACGCCAATATCATCATCGTTCGCGCGCCGCTGCCAGCAGCGCTTTTCGAAGGGGCGACGAAGCTCCGGGCGGCAATCCGCCACGGCGCCGGGCTCGACATGGTTCCCATGGAAGCCGCCACGGCGGCTGGCGTGCTGGTGGCAAACGTGCCGGCGGTCAATGCGCGCTCGGTCGCCGAATACGTGATGTTCGCGGCGCTGGCACTGCTGCGGCGCTTCCGCATGGTCGACCGCGACTTGCGGGCGAAGGGCTGGCTGGCCGGCCGCGACCACACCATTCTCGCCAGCGAACTCGCCGGCAAGACGATCGGCATTGTCGGCTTCGGCGCCATCGGACAGGCAGTCGGCCATATCGCGGCGCATGGTTTCGAGCTGAACGTGGTGGCGACGACGCGCAGCATGAGGCCGGCGCCGGACAGGGTGGGGTTCCTGTCGATCGATGCGCTGGTCGAGCAGAGCGACATCATCGTTCTGTGCTGCCCGCTGACAGCGGAGACGCGCGGCCTGATCAACCGCGAGCGCATCGGTCGAATGAAGCCGCACGCGCTGCTGATCAATATTTCGCGCGGGCCGGTGATCGACGACGAGGCGCTGATCGAAGCCCTGCAGAAGGACCGTATCGGCGGCGCCGCGCTCGATGTCTTTGCGATGCAGCCGCTGCCGCCCAATCACCCCTATTTCGGCTTCGACAATGTCATTGTCACGCCCCATATGGCCGGCATCACCGAGCAGTCGATGATGCGCATGGGCGTCGGCTCGGCTGATGAAACCTTGCTGGTGCTGGCCAACAAATTGCCGGTCAACCTGCGCAATCCCGAAGTCGTCGAGCATTACCGGCGGCGGTTCCCGGCCGACGCGTAACGCTACCGCCGTTTCGCCCAATTTCTGCACGACGCTGCACCCCATGCTCGTTTGTCGCCGCACCCCGCTGCTCGTTGCGATCGTTTCGATCTGCGTCCTGCCCTCGGTCGCTGCAGCCGAGAGCAGCAGTTATGTCTATTGCGACAACGGCCTGCGGTGCGTGATGGCGCCCTGTCCGTCGAACAGCGCGCTCGATCTTGCCACGGGCAAGATCATCAAGGGCGTGTCGATCGACATCGAGGAACTGCCGCCGCAGGACAAGGCACCCGATCTTTCGGACAAGCTCTACGCCGGCAAGGTCGTCGTTGTTGGCTCCATCGAGAACCGAACCCAGACCCTCAACGGCAAGCAATACACTCTGCCATGGCTGGTCGCGACCGGTATCGAACGCGCGTCCAGGGACAGCGAACGGGGCCACTGTTCGTCGCATTAACGTTCACATCTTCAACGGCCAAGCAGTGCCTCGACTTCCGCCGCGATGCGCAGCAGACGGTGGTCGTCGCCGTGGCGCGCCACCAGCATCAGCCCGGCCGGGCGCGCCATTCCCGGCATCGGCAGCGAGATCGCGCAGAGGTCGAACTGGTTGGCGATCTGCGTGTTGCGCAGCAGAAGGCCTTCCGTACGCTCACACAGCGCTTCGTCGCTGGTCATCGACACGATGGTCGGCGCGGTGACCGGCGTGGTCGGCAGGGCCAGCACATCGACAGACGCCAGCCGCTCGTCCATGGCGGCGACAAGCGCCGTGCGGCGGCGGATTGCCCTTATATAGGCCGTGGCCGGAACCGCGGCAGCGCGCGACAACGGCTCGCTCACCCGCGGATCGACCGGCGTCGCCGCGCCTGTTGCCAGCCAATCTGCATGGACCTCGGCCCCCTCCATTGCCGCGATCGAGGCCCGCCTGGTTACCGCGCGCAAATCGGCAAGGAGGTCGTCGATCGGCAGATCGGCGAGGCGTGCACCGGCGCGTTCCAGCTTGCGAACACATCGGTCGAACACCGCCGAGACCTCTTCTTCCGTATCTTCGAACAGCACGCCGCGCGGAATGCCGATGCGCAGCCCCGCAAACGAAAGCGGAACCAGAGCCACAGCCTGCTCGCCCGCCATCACCGCATCGGCTGCCGCACATTCGGCGACGGTGCGCGCAAGCGGGCCGATAGAGTCGAGCGTGTCGGACAGCGGGAAGACGCCATCGCGCGGTACCCGCCGCGCCGTCGGCTTGAAGCCGACGACACCGTTCAGCGCCGCCGGAATACGCACTGAGCCGCCGGTGTCGGAACCGATCGATATTGCGCTCGTGGCTTCGGCAACGGAAACACCGGCGCCGGAGGATGAGCCACCCGCGATCCGGCCGGCGTCGGTCGCATTGCCGGGCGTGCCGTAATGCGGGTTGACGCCGATTGCGGTGAAGGCGAATTCGGTCATGTTGGTCTTGCCGAAGATCACCGCGCCCGCTTGCCGCAGCCGCCGCACGATGACGGCATCCCGCAGCGCCGGCGCTGCGGTGCTGAGCAACAACGAACCGGCCGTGGTCGGCTCGCCGGCGACATCGAACAGGTCCTTGATCGACAGAATTGTTCCGTCGAGCGGCCCGATCGTCACGCCGGCTCTGCGCCTGGCATCGGCGGCGTCGGCTGCTGCTCGTGCGGCTTCCGGATAGAGTTTTACGAATACGCTTTCATTGTCGGCGCGGACGGCGAGACGCGAAAGGACGGCTTCGAGGCGGTCGCGGGCTGATTGCATGGCACAGTCTACTTTTTTATTGTCGCCCGAACAGCCCAGCACACTGACGTCAACGGCTAGCGATAGCCAGTCACATCCGCTGGTTTGCCGGCGTCCTGAACCTCGGGAACGTAGCGCCACGCGTCAGGCCGCGAGCCGTCGAGATCGGTAAAGCCGTAGACCTGCGCCAGCCCGCCACTCGACAGCGACTGTCCGTTCCAGCGCGAACGATCCGGGTCCGCCGCAAGCGCCGCCACTGCGCGCCCGATAAAGCGCGGGGTCTCGGAAATGACGAAATGCGGCACTTTTGCTGTCGCATCACGCCAGTTGTCCTCGGTCACCCCGAAAGCTTCCAACATCATTTCCGAACGCAGCCAGCCGGGTGTCAGCGAAATCGAGGTGGCGCCGTGCGGGGCGAGGTCCTTGGCATGGGCCCAGGCCATACGGGTCACCGACACTTTGGCGAGGTCATAGAACGGTGAGAGCCGATAATGCTCGGCATTATACTCCGCGGTGCCGTCGGTGACTTCGACCAGCAGGCCGCCCGGGCGCTCGATCAGAAGCGGCAGCGCGTAATGCGCGGTGATCAGATGCGTGTCGATGCCCAGCCGCAACATGCGCAAACCATTCGTGAGTTCATGCTCCCAGACCGGCTTGTTCCATTCGAACAGTTTCTCGCCGCCCCAAATGTCGTTGACCAGCACATCGAGGCGGCCCTGCTCGGCACGTATCCGGTCGACCAGCTTGCGCACGTCTTCGGCAACCAGATGGTCGACTTGCACAGCGATGCCATGGCCGCCTTGCGCTGAAACAAGCTCTGCCGTTTCCTCGATGGTTTCCGGGCGGGCGTATTCGGACTGATGCGCGCGTGTCGTCCGCCCGGTGACGTAGACCGTCGCGCCCGCGGCACCCAGTTCGACAGCAATACCTCTCCCCGCACCGCGCGTGGCGCCAGCGACCAAAGCGACCTTTCCCTCAAGCGTCATTGAACTCCCCAGACTCTGACCAACCAATGCTCTGACCAACCAATGCTGGCCTTCTTCAATGTTAAGATATATAAATGATCATTCGGTTATAAATGGATGTCAAGATGCCTCGGCAAAAAACGCAATCCGACGAGGACGTGCTGGAAGCGGCGCACCGGCTGATCCACAGGCATGGCCCGGAGGCACTCACATTTGAACGGCTGTCCCAAACTTGCGGGCTCTCCGGATCGACCCTGGTGCAGCGTTTCAAGAACAAGGCCAAGCTCAGGCAAAGAACCTTGCTGCAGGCATGGGACAGGCTGGACGCGAAGACGACAAAACTCGCAGACGCGACGCCGAGGACCCCTGTTGGCGCGATCGAATTGTTGGTGGCGCTATCGCGTGACTATGGCGACATCGAATCCTATGCAGAGGGCCTGCTCGTCCTGCGCGAAGATCTGCGCGATCCGGTGCTTCGCGCGCGGGGGGCGTCGTGGAAGGCATCCCTGTGCAACATCCTCGACTCTTGCTTTGCCTCTGTCGTCGACACGCCGTTGGACATCGGCCTGCTGATGGCATCGCACTGGCAAGGCTCGCTGCTTTGGTGGAGCTTCGACCCGAAGGCCGAAGTTGCATCCTACGTCGAAGACAGTCTGGGCCGTTTTGTCAACGCAATCGTCACGGCCCGAAAACCATAACCGATATTCGGGCCAGTTCTTGGAGGCGTCCTAGGTGGGACGCACCTACGGATGACTTAGGTTGCGCTCCTCGGGCCGAGCAGGAACGCCGCCAAGGCCGCCAGCAAAGTCGCGATCCCGCAATAGGCGAAAGCGCTGGCAACGCCGGCATTGTCGACCAGCAGGCCGCCGAAAACGGCGCCCAGTGCGATGGCCACCTGGAATGTGGCGACCATCAGCCCGCCAGCGCTTTCTGCCTGGTCGGGAGCGGCTCGCACCAGCCAAGTCTGCAGCCCGACCGGCACCGCGCCAAAGGCAAAACCCCAGGCGGCCACCGCGATCGCCGCCACCGCGGGCGAGGCGCCGACGGTCAGCAGCAGAAGTGCTGCGACTGCAATCAGCAGCGGCGCCAGGCCCACTGCAGTCTTGAGGCTGCGTTCGGCCATGAAGCCGCCGGCAAAATTGCCGAAGAAGCCACCGATGCCGTAGGCGAGCAGCACAAGCGAGATCGTCTCGATGTCCAGCGCAGGCACCTTCTCGAGAAACGGGCGGACATAGGTGAAGCCGGCAAAATGCCCCGAGGCGACCAGCAGGACCACCAGAAGCGCAACCCTGATCATCGGCCGCTTTATTACCTCCAGCAAGGTCCGAAAGCTTGCCACGCCCGCCGGCGGCAGCTTCGGAAGGGTGGCGATCTGCACGAGCAGCGCCAGGGCGCCGACAACAGCTGCGATCATGAAGGCCGTTCGCCATCCCCAGATGTCGCCGACATAGGCACCGACCGGGGCCGCACAGACGGTCGCCACCGAAACGCCGGTGAGGATGATCGACATGGCGCGCGGCATCAGCCGCATCGGGACAAGCCGCATCGCCATGGCCGCCGACATCGACCAGAAGCCGCCGAGGCTGATCCCGAGCATGATGCGGGCGATCAGAAGGACGGGAAGCGAGGACGCAAACGCCGCCAACAGGTTCGACAGGATCAGCAGCACGGTCAGTCCCCACATGACGAGCCTGCGGTCCAGCCGTTTGGTGACGATGGCCATGGTCGGAGCGACTATCGCGCCGACAACGGCGGTTGCCGTCACCGCTTGGCCGGCGGTGCCTTCGGTCACGCCGAGATCCTGCGCCAGCGGCGTCAGCAGGCTGGCAGGCAGGAATTCCGCGGTCACCAGCCCAAACACACCGAGCGCGAGGGATACGACCGCCCCCCACGCCGGCTCGGCTCGTTCATCGGTTTCCGCCGGATCGAGAACGGCGTCGATGACGCCTGTGGCGGGTTCGGTCATGATGGGATCTCCGATCTGGTTGCAGCGCAACATTTGGCTGCAGTGCAACATAGGGAGTGACCGCCTGGAGTTTCCATGCTAGAAACACCATCATGCTTGACCATTCGTCCAAAGTTCCGGTCACCGGCGATCCGCTGACAGACATATTGCGCGGGTTACGGCTCGACGGCGTCGAATATGGCCGCTGTGAGATGCAGGAGCCTTGGGGCCTCCAGTTTCCGGCCCAGACGGCGGCGCGGTTTCATTTCATCGGCCGCAAGGGATGCTGGTTGCTGCAGCCGTCCGGCGAATGGGTCGAGCTCAAGGCGGGCGACGCGGTGCTGCTGCCGCGCGGCGCCGCACACGTCCTGGCGAGCGAGCCGGGCACCGAGACTTCGCCGATCCAGGGCTATAAGGTCGCGGAACTCTGCAAGAACGTCTACTGCCTGTCCAATGAAGGTTGCCGGCCGGGGACGCTGCTGTTTTTTGGCAGCATGTACTTCAATCTCGACGGTTTGCACCCATTGCTCGGCATGATGCCGGACGTCATGCGCGCGCACGAGTTGGAAGCCTATGAATTTGGTATCCCGCATCTGCTGGAGGCGATGGCGCGCGAAGTGACGATGGAGCGCGTCGGCTCCGGCGGCATTCTGGCACGGCTTGCCGATGTGCTGGCCGCCACCGTCATCCGCTCATGGGTCGAGCGCGGCTGCGGCGACTCGTCCGGCTGGATCGCCGCGGTGAGGGATCGCGAGATCGGGCGCGTGCTGGCCGCGATCCATCTCGAACCGGACCGCGACTGGACGGTGGAGACGCTGGCCAGGATGATGGGCGCCTCTCGGTCGGGCTTCGCCGAGCGCTTCGCGACGATCGTCGGCGAAACGCCGGCCAAATATGTCACCCAGGTGAGAATGCACCAGGCACGGCAATGGCTGGTCCGCGACCGGTTGAAGATTTCCGTCGTCGCCGCACGCCTGGGCTATGAATCCGACGCGTCGTTCAGTCGGGCGTTCAAGCGCGTCATCGGATCGGCTCCCAGCCATTTTCGCGCCGAGGAACAGGCCGAGACCCGCCAAGCCGGCTAAACCTGGCCACAGGCTTCAAGCCGCCTAGCAATTTGCCGCCCAACAGACGCGCATTTTTGCGCGACGCGGCTTAGCCTGCGTGACGAAGGCTTATCCCGGTACCCTTGTCGAACAGCACCACCTTGTCCGGGTCCCAGGCAAAGCGCACCGGCTGCTCGATCTCGACATCGGTTCTGGCCGGCACCGTGGCCCGCAGCATGGCGTCGCCGACCCGCAGCGTCAGGATCTTTTCGACGCCATGGTTCTCGACATCGTGGACGCGCGCTTCCACCGGTGCCCCGCTCTCGAGATAGAGATCCTCGGGACGAATACCGAAGACGAGCGGGCGACCGTCGGTCTCGCCGCTCGTCCTGGCCCCCCCCGCAAAAGGCAGTTCGAAATTCAGCGGTGCCATCACCGCGCGGCCGTTGACGAGCTTGCCGTCGATGAGGTTCATCGGCGGCGAGCCGACGAAGCTCGCCACATAGGTGTCGCGCGGATTGTTGTAGATCTCATAGGGCGTGCCGGTCTGGACGATGCGGCCATGGTTGAGCACGCCAACCTTGTCGCCCATCGACATCGCCTCGATTTGATCGTGCGTGACGAACAGGAAGGTCTGGCCAAGGTTCATTTGGATGTTCTTCAGCTCGGTGCGCAGTGCCTCGCGCAACTTGGCATCGAGCGCCGACAGCGGCTCATCCATCAGGAATACGCGCGGCTTCCTGACGATGGCGCGACCAATCGAGACGCGCTGCATCTCGCCGCCAGAGAGGCGATCCGTCTTGCGGTCGAGCAGATGCTCGATCCGCAAGGTCTTGGCAACGCGGTCGACGCGCGTCTTGATCTCGTCGGGCTCGATGCGGCGGATTTTCGGCTTCAGCGGGAATTCGAGGTTTTCGCGCACCGTGTAGCGCGGATAAAGCGAATATTGCTGCAGCACCAGCGCCACATCCCGCTCGGCGGCACCCCAATTGGCGACATCGACGCCGTCGATGAAGACCTGACCTTCGGTCGGCTTCTCCAGGCCGGCGACCATGCGCAGCGTCGTCGTCTTGCCGGCGCCGGTCTCGCCGAGCAGCACGAAGAACTCGCCGTCGGCAATGTCGAGATTGAGCCCGGCCAATGCGGTGTGATTGCCGAATGTCTTCGAGATGTTCTTGAGCTGGATATGGGCCATCAGAGTCTCACCCCCAGCGAATTGCCGCTTGTCGTGTCGAAGAAGTGCGCCTGCGCCGGGTCGAGCCTGGCGAAGACCTGGACCCCCGGCTTGCCGACGAAACCGGAACGGGTCCGGGCGCGCAACATCTGTGCCCCGACCTTGAGGTCGACGATGTCGTAGGAGCCAAGCGGTTCGATGATGTGCGCCTCGACCGGCAGATAACCGTCCGCCGGCTCGCGCGAGACCATCACGCCTTCGGGGCGGATGCCGAGCGCAAGGCGGTCCTGCCCGACGTTCGCGGCGTCAAGCTGGCCGACCAGTTCGGCCGGGAAAACGAACCCTTCCGCGGCCCCATCGACGGTGACCCTGGCGCCGGAGCCGTTCATCGTCACCGCCGCATTGGCAACGTTCATCACCGGCGAGCCAACGAATTGCGCGACGAACAGATTGGCCGGGTGCTTATACACTTCCGATGGGCTGCCCACCTGCTGCAGAACGCCCTCATGCATAATGACGATGCGGTCGGCAAGGCTCATCGCCTCGATCTGGTCGTGGGTGACGTAGATGGTGGTCGAGCCCTGCTTGATGTGCAGCCGCTTGATCTCCGCGCGCATCTCCTCGCGCAGCTTGGCGTCGAGCGCGCCGATCGGCTCGTCCATCAGCATCGCCTTCGGCCGCCGCACCAGCGCCCGGCCGATTGCTACGCGCTGCATGTCGCCACCCGACAGCGCCGACGGCTTCTTGCCGAGCAGATCGTTGATCTGCAGCACTTTGGCGACCGAGCGCACCTCGCCGTCGATCTCCGCCTTGCTCTTGCGCATGGCCCGCAACGGAAAAGCGATGTTCTCGTAGACGCTCATATGCGGATAGAGCGAGAACGACTGGAAAACCATGGCGATGTCGCGGTCGGCAGCCTTGAGATGCTGGACCGGCTTGCCGTCGATGAGGACATCGCCGCCGTCGATCGTCTCCAGCCCGGCGATTGCGCGAAGCGTCGTCGTCTTGCCGCAGCCCGACTGGCCGAGCAGCACGATGAACTCGTTGTCGTCGATCTTGAGATTGAGGTCTTTGATGACCTGGACGGCGCCAAAGAATTTCTGGACGCCACGAAGCTCGATCTGGGTCATGCGTGACCTTCTTTTTCCGGTGCGCCGGTCGCCTTCGGCTCCTGCCTTGGACCGACCCAGCCCGTGATCATGAACGTCAGCAGCCCGACAATGATGATCGTCAGCCCGTAGCGGTGCAGAAAGAGGTTCCACGGCTGGCAGAGCGCGATGATGCCGAGCACCATCACGATCTCGGCTGTGCGCTGGATTGTAGCATGGCGGATCATTTGCGGATCGCTCCGAAGGACATGCCGCGCAGGAGGTGGTTGCGCAACAGGAAGGTGAAGATGGCGACCGGCAGCAGGAACAGGAAGGTGCCGGCGGCGATGACCGTCCAGTCGGGCAGGCCGGAACCGACCTGGCTTGGAATGAACGGCGGCGCCGTCTGGGCGCGGCGGTTGGTCATGATCAGCGCGAAGGCATATTCGTTCCACGCGGTGATGAAGCAGAACACGGCGGTGGCGGCGATGCCGGTGGCCGCTTCCGGCAGCACGATCTTGAAGAAGGCCTCCATGCGCGTATAGCCGTCGACGAGCGCCGCCTCCTCATACTCCTTCGGAATTTCGTCCATGAACCCCTTCATCAGCCATACGGAGAAGCTGAGGTTAAAGGCGGTGTAGAGGATGATCAGGCCCCAATGCGTGTCGTTGAGGCCGACGACCCGGTACATCAGGAACATCGGGATCGCCACTACCACCGGCGGCAGCATGCGCGTCGACAGGATGAAGAAGAGCAGGTCCTGTTCCCCCTTTATCTTGAAGCGCGAGAACCCGTAAGCCGTGAAGGTGCCCATGCCGACGGCGAGGATCGTCGAGGTGATGGCGACGATCAGCGAATTCATGAAGCGGCTCGGATAGCCGGACCACTGCACCTCGCCCCTGCCCGAGCGCACCACCTTCTCGCCGCCGTCAAACACCAGCCGCTCCCACCACGGGGCGGCGGCATATTGTTCCGGCGTCGGCGCTGTGCGCAGTTGCGAGCGCTTGGTGAACAGCTTGACGAAGGGCGATATCTCCGGCTGGAAGACCACCGTCGGCGGGATGGTGGTGGCGAGGTTGCGCGGCTTGAACGCCGTCGAGGCTATCCAGTAGATCGGCGCCAGGAAGATGATCGTGACGATCAGCACGCCGACGATGGCGAGCTTGTTGAGCGAACGCTCGGCAGAGGTGGTGACAGCGGCCATGTTAGCGCTCCTTCACCTTGTTCAGGTATTTGACGTAGATGTTGGTGATCGCCAGGATCATGATCAGCACGATGTAGGCGAGCGCGCAGGAGCGCCCGGTCTGCCATTCCTGGAACGCCATCTTGTAGAGCCGGATCGAGATCACCTCGGTGGTCGGCTGGCTGGTCAGGATGTAGGCGAGATCGAATGTCTTGAACGCCTCCATGGTGCGAAAGATGATCGCGATCATCAGGATCGGCGCGACCAGGGGCAGCGTAATGCGAAAGAAGGTATAGAACGACCCGGCGCGGTCGATCGCGGCCGCCTCGTAGAGGTGCTTCGGCACTGCAGACAGGCCGGCAAGCGACAGCAGCATGACGAAGGGCGACCACATCCAGATGTCGGTGATGGCAACCGCGTAGAGCGCCATGTCGGGGTTGGACAGCCACTCGAAGGAGCCGAGGCCAAGCGTATAGTTGATGATGCCAAAGGACGGATCGTAGAGCAGTTTCCAGAACAGGCCGACGACAGCCATCGACAGCATCATTGGCAACAGCAGCAGTGTCGTCAGCAGGCCCTTCAACGGGATATCGCGATTGAGCAGCAACGCCACGCCGAAGCCGACGATGACTTGGCCGACCACGGAGACGATGACATATTTGGCGGTGATGGCGAAATTCGACCAAATGAACGGGTCGTTGAGCAGCTCGCGGTAATTCTGCAGTCCGACGAAATTGGCCGCCGCGGGGCTCGACGCGCGAAAGTCGGTGAACGAATAGCCAAGCGAATAGAGCAGTGGAAAGATGTTGAAGACGATCAGGAAAACGATCGTCGGAATGATGAAGAGATTGCGGATCGTAAGGTCGCTCATGCCGCGGGCGGCGGAGCGCGAGTTGGGATCCAGCGTGGTCATAACTGCAGTGGCCAAGGCCCGTTCCTTCCTTGTCCGGAAAAGAAAACGGAAGGGGCGGCTCCCGCCCCCTCCGAGCGTTAGTGCCGTTTACTTCACGCGGTTGTATTTCTTGAACGTCGCGTTCCAATCCGCGGCGAGCGCATCGAGCACTTCCTTGGCCGTGCCCTGATTGCCGGTGATGTAGGGATAGACGCGTTGGTTCATCTGGATGAGCAGCTCGGCATATTCCGGCGTCGCCCAGAAGTCCTTCACCTTGAACATGGTTTCGTAGAAGGCCTTGTTGTATGGCGTGGCGTTCTGGAATTCAGGCGACTCGAGCACTTTGGCACTTGCCGTGTAACCGCCGAGTTCCGCCCATTTCTTCTGCGTCTCGTCCTTGATGAACCATTCCAGGAACTTCATCGCCTCTTCCTGATTCTGCGAATAGGAGACGACGGAGATGCCCTGGCCGCCGAGCGCGGCGAACTGATCGCCGTTCGGTCCAGGAGGGTTGGCGAAGAAGCCGGTGGCCTTGGCATTCGGGTTGGAGGCTTCGTTGATGAGCGCCGGGAAGAAAGCGAAGTAGTTCATGCTCATCGCCGCCAGGTTCTCGGTGATCGCCTGGTTGTCCTCGATGAAGAAGCTCTTGGCCCAACCAGGAGGGGTGAAGGAATAGAGCTCCTTGTAGGCCTCGAGCGCCTTGACGTTCTGCTCGGAGTTGATGATCCCGTCGACCTTGTAAGTGGCATAGTCGCCAAGCTCGCCGCCGAAGGAGAAGATGGCGTTCTCGACGCCCATCACCAGAGCGTCGTAGGAGTTATCGGTATAGATGGCGACGCCGTAGCGCTTCTCGTCGGGACGGTGGAAGAATTCGGCGATGTCGCGTAGCTGCTTCCAGTCCTTCGGCACGCCGAGATCGTAGCCGTACTTGGCTTTGAAGGCCTCCATCTCCTTCGGATCTTCGAACCAGTCCTTGCGATAGGACCAGCCGACCGCGTCGCCCTCGGCCGGAATCGACCAGTATTTGCCGGAGTTGGATGGATATTCGGCGTAGTATTTCACCGTCGCCGGCGCCATCACTTCCTTCAGATTGTGCTTGTTGAAGAAGTCAGTGAGGTCGACATAGTGACCGGCCTCGGAGGCGGCGCCGATCCACTGCGAATCGCCGACGACCATGTCGTAGGCGCTGCCCTTGGCGTTGAATTCGGTGAACGCCTTGGTCTGGAAATCCCCCCACGGCGTCGTCTCGACCGTGACCTTCACGCCGCTCTCGGCCTCGTAAAGGTTGACCAGTTCCTGCAAATAGTTCGCCGGATCCCATTCAGCCCAGAATATGGTGAGTTCCTTATCCTGCGCGTAGACGGACGTTCCGCAGGCGAGCACTAAGCCGATACCAGCAAGCATGCTGGTCATTGTCTTGCGCATGATGATTTCCTCCCTTGTGCGCATTCTACCGTATCATCCGAGCCGGCGGCGAGGCCGGCCCTGGTAGTTCCTTCCGTGATGGCGCCGTTCCGGTTTTCGAGCCTCCTCGCCCAACCGGAAATGGATCGCAGCCTCACTTTTGACCCGCTATATTGTCCTGATCTGGTATTACCAATTTCGGACGCACGTCAAGCTCTTTCTTGGACGATGGCAGGGCCTCAGACAAGCAGATTCCAGCAACATCTGTCTGTTTTTCTTAAATTTTCCTACTCGTTGATACGCAAGGCCCTTGTTCGCGCTACGAAACACCGACTATTGTCAGTAGGAGGCATCCCCATCTGGTCGAACCAGATCGATACTATTCCGCAGCTGTCGCCGGCGCACGTCTGTTTCCTCCAGCCATCGATTCCGTCACTGCAGCCCGCACCAGGGCGCCGGCTGCCCATTGCGCTACCGACATCATCTTGCGGCTGTCCAGCCCCCATATATCCTTCAGCACGATCAGCACTTCGACGCCGAATATCAGCGACAGGGCCTGTGCCAGGCGGTTGAATTCGCGAGGCGGCAGCCGGTGCTTGAGCGGTGCGATCGCGTCCTTGAGCAGATCGATGCGATGGCCGCGCGTGAAGGCCGGCTCGCCGTCGAGTGTGCCGGCCTGCCGCCGCGCCCACTGGTCGAGCGACAGCTTCAGCGCCGCCTTGAACGTCGCCTCGAAGGCTTCGATGCGTGGCATGGCCGTGTCGAACAGTTCGACGACGCGGCGCTCGGGATCGGCCGAGGTCGATTTCCAGGTGAGGATCGGCCCCAGCCCTTCGTCGACCACCGCCTGCACCAGCGCCGCCTGGCTTGGAAAGTACCGATACGCGGTGGCGCGGGAGACTTCCGCCGCTTCGGCGACCTCGCTGACCGAGGGCGTGGCGCCCGCCTGCATCAGCCTTGTCGCCGTCTCCAGCATCAACCGCCTTGTGCGGGCGCGCGGCCCGCGCGCCGCTCCAGAACCGGCATCGTCGGGCACTGCCGCTGGTTGACGTGAGACATTCATGTCAATATGATACGCACGTCTCAAAAAATTGCAATGGCCTTTCGCGCTGCCGAACGGCCGGGGCAAAAGAGCGGCCGGCAGCAACGCCGAGTGCGCCTCGAACCTGGGGAAACGCAATGAAGCGCGTCTATGTGGTGGGCACCGCCGACACCAAGGGTGAGGAACTCGCCTTTCTTGCCGATGCGGTCGCAGCCACCGGTGCTGCTGTCGCCCGCATCGACGTCGGAACGCGCAACGCGACCGTGCCGGTCGATGTCTCGGCCGAAGAGGTCGCCGGCCACCATCCCGTTGGCAGCAGCGCCGTGCTGGGCAGCGACGACCGCGGCACCGCGGTGGCGGCAATGGCCATCGCCTTCACCCGGTTTGTCCAATCGCGCACCGATATATCCGGCATGATCGGTATCGGCGGTGGTGGCGGCACTTCGATCATCACATCAGGCATGCGCGCGCTGCCGCTCGGCCTGCCCAAGATCATGGTCTCGACGCTCGCCTCGGGCGACACCGCGCCCTATGTCGATGTCTCCGACATCGTCATGATGCCGTCGGTGACCGACATGGCCGGCTTGAACCGGCTGTCTCGCGTGGTGCTGCACAACGCTGCCCAGGCAATAGCAGCCATGTCTGCAAAACCGGCGCCGCCGCCCGACGGCAAACCATCGATCGGGCTCACCATGTTCGGCGTGACCACGCCATGCGTGACTTCGATCGCCGAGCAGCTTCGTTCGAGCTATGACTGCATGGTCTTCCACGCCACCGGCACCGGCGGCCGCACCATGGAGAAGCTGGCCGACAGCGGCTTGTTGTTCGGCGTCATCGACATCACGACGACAGAGGTCTGCGACCTCCTGTTTGGCGGCGTTCTGCCGGCAACCGAAGACCGTTTCGGCGCGATCGCCCGCACGAAGTCGCCCTATGTCGGCTCGGTCGGCGCGCTCGATATGGTGAATTTCTGGGCGCCGCCGACCATTCCGGAACGCTATAGCGGACGGCTGTTTTACGAGCACAATCCGAACGTGACGCTAATGCGTACGACGCCTGACGAAAGCCGCAGGATCGGCGAATGGATCGGTGCAAGACTAAGCCTTTGCGAGGGACCGGTCCGGTTCCTCATTCCCGAAAAGGGCGTTTCGGCGCTCGACATCGAAGGCGGCGCCTTCTTCGACCCCGAGGCCGATGCAGCACTCTTCGAGGCCATCGAGCGCACGATCCTGCCGGATAACACGCGTCGCGTGATCCGCTTGCCGCTGCACATCAACGATCCCGAATTCGCCAAGGCTGCGGTTGCGGCTTTTCTCGACATCGCCAGACAGTGAGAGACGAAGCCATGCCCGCCATACCGCGCAAGAAGATCCTGGAAAAGTTCCGCAAGATGATTGCCGGCGGCGTGCCGATCGTCGGCGGCGGCGCCGGCACCGGGCTGTCGGCCAAGGCCGAGGAGGCCGGCGGCATCGACCTGATCATCATCTACAATTCCGGCCGCTACCGCATGGCCGGCCGCGGCTCGGCTGCCGGCCTGCTCGCCTATGGCAACGCCAACGAGATCGTCAAGGAAATGGCCTACGAGGTGCTGCCGGTGGTGAAGAAGACACCGGTGCTGGCCGGCGTCAACGGCACCGATCCTTTCGTCATCATGCCGCTGCTGCTGGCCGAGCTGAAGAAGATGGGTTTTTCCGGCGTGCAGAACTTTCCGACCATCGGCCTGTTCGACGGCCAGATGCGGCAGAGTTTCGAGGAAACCGGCATGGGCTTCGGGCTCGAGGTCGACATGATCGCCGCGGCTCACGAGCTCGATCTCCTGACCACGCCCTATGTGTTCAACCCCGACGAGGCGCGCACCATGACCAAGGCCGGCGCCGACATCGTCGTCGCTCATATGGGGGTGACCACCGGCGGCTCGATCGGTGCGACGTCGGCCAAATCGCTCGACGCCTGCGTGACCGAGATCGACGCCATCGCTGAAGCGGCGCGTGCCGTGCGCAAGGATGTCGTCCTGCTTTGCCATGGCGGGCCGATCTCGATGCCGGACGATGCCCGCTACATCCTCGAACGCTGCAAGGGCCTGCACGGCTTTTACGGGGCAAGCTCGATGGAACGGCTGCCGGCGGAGGCGGCGATCGCCAGGCAGACTGCCGATTTCAAGGCGGTCACGCTGGAGCATCGGAGCCAAAAGTGGGAACCGGTTTTGGGAAAATCCGATGCGCAAACAAAAAAAAGCGGCGCCAAGACGACCGCGAAGAAAAAGAAGGGATGAGACGATGACCGACAAGAGCAAGGTGTTTGTCTACCCGAAGGATGTCAGCGCCTTCGGCTTCGACTGGGGCAAGCTGTCGCTGACGGTGGCGCCCGAGGTGAACGGCGCCACGCGCTTTTCCGGCGGCGTCGTCGACCTGCCCTCCGGCAAGGGCCACACGCGCCACAACCATCCGGGTGCGGAAGAGATCATCTTCGTCATATCAGGCAATGGCGAGCAGATGGTCGAGGACGAGGACGGCAATCCGGTCGTCGAGAAGGTCGGCCCCGGCTGCACCATCTATGTGCCGGAAAGCCGCTTCCACTCGACGCTGAACACCGGCGATGCGCCCATGCAGCTTTTCGTCGTCTATTCGCCGGCCGGGCCGGAACTGGCGTTGCGCGACCTGCCGGATTTCAGGCTGCTGCCGCCGGGCGGGAAATAGGCTCGGCTATGTCCTTCTTCGGCAGCGCCGCCCCTCATCTGGCTGCCGCCATCTTCTCCCCGTAAACGGGGAGAAGGACGCTGCCACCAATGGTTTCGCCAACCGCCAGCGTTGGCAGGAAGAGTGCCGGGGCCGCGCTCAGCTCCCTTCTCCCCGTCTACGGGGAGAAGGTGCCGGCAGGCGGATGAGGGGCAGCACCGTCATTCGCCTTATGAAGCGTCCCCCCGGTTCCAGCCCCTGCCCCGGTCGCCGAACATGACGTAGCCGCTATCGGTGACGGCCACCGTGTCCTCGATCTTGATGAAGCCGCGCGTCGGGTGCAGCATCGTCGTCTCGACCGAGAGCACCATGTTTTTCTCCAGCGGCTTTTCGGCATAGGTGCCTTCATAAGTCACCGGATGATTGGTCATCAGGAACGGCGCCTCATGGGTGATCAGTCCCATGCCGTGGGCGAAGAAATCGGTATAGGGCGCGACCTTTGACGCTTTCAGCACGCCTTCCGCGTAGGAAATCATGTCACCACCCAGCGTGCCGGAGCGTACCTTGGAAAAGGCCGCCTGCTGCACCGCCTCGACTTCGGCCAACAGATCCTCGAGTTCGGCATCCGGCTCGCCGAGAATGCCCATGCGACAGAGGTCGCCGATATAGCCGTGATAATTGCCGCCGGAATCGATCGACATCACCTCGCCCGTCTTCCAGGCCTGCGGCGAGCCGGCGCGGTTGTGGCTGGCGCCAAGCGTCAACAGGCAATACTCGAAATGCGCGCCGCGATTGGTCTCCTCGCGCCGCAGCTGCTCGATGATCTCGGTCTTGGTCGTGCCTTCGCGCGCCCAGGCAATGGTCGCCAGCATGGAATCGGTGATCAGTTCAGAGGCAATGCGCAGCTTCTCCAGCTCCGCATCCGTCTTGATCGCCCGCATCCGCTCCAGCATATCGGTCGCATCGACAAGCCTTGCATCCGGCAGCGCCTTGCGGATCAGCGTGTAGGCATCCGACGGCAGGAAGGCCGGCTCGATGCCGATGCGGGCGTCGCCCTTGCCGATTTTCGCCAGGTGCTCGACCGCGAGATTGGCGGCGTCGAGCGTGCCCCAGCAGGCGGCGTGCAAAGTCGGCGTCCAGAACGGGTTGTTCTGGTGCTCGGCGCCCTCCATGCGGTTGCCGATATAGGCGGCGTGGTCCGGGCCGCCCTTCTCGTAGACGACAACAGGCAGATAGCGGCTGTGGCCGATCGCATCCATGGCAGCGAAGAAGATGAACTTGTAGCCGCCCAGCAGATACTGCGTGTTGTGCTTGGAGGTGGCGAGCAGCACATCGATGCCGGCTTCCTCCATCAGCCGGTCGACCCTGGCATGGTCGAATGGGATGCTGACGGCATTCTTACCCGGAACGACATTCATCTTTCTCTCTCCCTGAATTCCCTGGCCGGCCGATCGGATCGCGGCAGTCCCCAGTCTGGTCTTACGAGACAAGTCTGGTCTTACGAGACAAGTCTGGTCCTACCAGATAAGGTCGGATTGAACCGCTTCCTTGTAACTGGTCCAGCGGACAAAATTTTCAAAGCCACATGAGGATGCGCCAAATCCGTCTCTGGCGAAACCCTCGGCAAGGCTCATAATCACCCTTGCAAGGATGCCGTCCGGTGTCCGAGGGTAGTGGCCACCCGGGCCGAATGGCTGAGAGGGACGGAGTTCGATCATGTCAGAGGTCACAATTTCCAGACGCAGCGTGCTTGCCGGTTCGGCACTGCTGCTGGCTTCGACGGCGCTGCCGACGATCGGCTGGGCACAGACGCCGAAGAAAGGCGGGCGGCTGGTCGTCGCCGCCGATTCCGAGCCGCGCAACCTCAACCCGGCGATCGTCGCGTCCAACGGCGTCTTCTTCATTTCGAGCAAGATCGTGGAACCGCTGGCCGAGGCGTCCTTTGACGGCAAGGACGGGCTCGACCCGCGGCTGGCGACAAGCTGGGAGGGCGCCGCGGACGGCTTGTCGGTAACGTTCAAATTGCGCGAGGGCGTCAAATGGCATGACGGCAAACCCTTCACCTCCGCCGACGTCGCGTTCTCGGCGCTGCAGATCTGGAAGCCGCTGCAGAATCTCGGCGGCACCGTGTTCAAGGATCTGGAGGCGGTCGACACGCCAGACGAACTGACGGCGGTTTTCAAATTCGCCAAACCGACACCATTCCAGCTGATCCGCAACGCCTTGCCGGCGCTGACTAGCGTGGTACCGAAGCACATCTACGAGACGGGAAAGATCGAGGAGAACCCGGCCAACAACGCACCTGTCGGCACCGGCCCGTTCAAATTCGCCGAACACAAGCCAGGCGAATATTACCGGCTGGAGAAGAATGGGGACTATTGGGGCAAGGACCAACCTTACCTCGACGAGATCATATACCAGGTGCTGCCCGACCGCACCTCGGCGGCAAGCGCGCTCGAGGCCGAAGAGATCCAGCTCGCCGCCTTTTCCGCGGTGCCGCTGGCCGATCTCGACCGCATCTCAAAAGTGCCTGGCCTCAAGGTGATCACCAAGGGTTATGAGGCGCTGACTTATCAGCTCGTGGTCGAGATCAATCATCGCCGCAAGGAGCTGGCCGACCTGAAGGTGCGCCAGGCGATCGCCCACGCCATCGACAAGGATTTCGTCGTCAAGACGGTGTTCCTCGGCTATGCCGCCACCGCCACCGGCCCAGTGCCGAAAAACGATCCGCAGTTCTATACGGCCGATGTACCGACTTATGCCTTCGACGTGGCCGAGGCCAACGCCCTGCTCGACGAAGCCGGCTACAGCAAGGGTGACGACGGCAAGCGCTTTTCGCTGAAGCTGCTGCCGGCGCCCTATTTCAACGAGACCAAGCAGTTCGGCGACTATCTGCGCCAGGCGCTCGGCGCCATCGGTATCGACGCCCAGCTGGTCAACAACGACTCGGCCGCGCATATCAAGGCCGTCTACACCGACCACGCCTTCGACCTTGCGGTCGGACCGCCGGTGTTCCGCGGCGATCCGGCGATCTCGACCACCATCCTAGTGCAGAGCGGCATCCCGGACGGGGTGCCGTTCTCCAACCAGGGCGGCTACAAGAACGATGAACTCGACGCCCTCATCGCCAAGGCGTCCGAGACGCTCGACCCCGCCGCGCGCACGGAACTTTACAGGGAGTTTCAGAAAAAGGTCGCAGCCGACCTGCCGCTGATCAATGTCGCCGAATGGAGCTTCATCAGCGTTGTCAGGGACACGGTTGGGAATGTCGCAAACAACCCACGCTGGGCGGTGTCGAACTGGGCGGACACCTGGCTGGAGGGGTGAGCTGCGGGTTAATTGAGATTGACCTTCGCCAATAGGTGAAGTTGGTAATGTCCGTGCTCGACGATACCCCCCTCTGTCCTGCCGGACATCTCCCCCTCAAGGGGGGAGATTCGCTTGCTTTGGCGACGGCCCTTCCCTCAGCAATGTTTGCGATTGGCGCCACGGCTAGTGACGGCCAATCTCCCCCCTTGAGGGGGAGATGTCCGGCAGGACAGAGGGGGGTGCCTAGGCTCGGCATTTCTGTTGATCGGCCCAAGCAGCCGGCGCCGCCATGACCCGCGCGCTTCTCCTCCTTCGCCGTCGCCTCGTCGGCAGCGTCTTCGTGCTGCTGATTGTCGTGATCGGCACTTTCCTTTTGCTGGAAGCCGCCCCCGGCGACGCGGTCGACGCCTATATCGCCTCGACCGGCGGTGACGCCGGCATGATCGAATTGCTGCGCCATCGTTGGGGCCTCGACCAGTCGGCGCTGACGCGGCTGGCGACCTATCTCTGGGCGCTGCTGCATCTCGACCTCGGCCAGTCGGTGACCTTTTCGCGGCCAATCCGCGACGTCATCCTCGAGCGCCTGCCCAACACGCTGCTGTTGATGGGCAGCGCCACCGCGCTCTCCTTCGGGCTCGGCTCGGCGCTCGGCATCTATGCCGGGGCCAGGCCCGGCGGCTTTCGCGACCGCTTGCTGTCGATCGGCTCGCTGGCGCTCTATGCCGTTCCCGGCTTCTGGCTCGGGCTGGTGCTGATCATCGTCTTTGCCGTCGACCTGCGCTGGTTCCCGATCGGCGGCATCGAGAGCATCGCGTCGGGCAAGACCGGCCTTGACCGCGCGGCCGATATCACCCGCCATCTCGTGCTGCCGGTGTCGGCACTCGGCTTCATCTATCTGGCACTCTATCTGCGCATGATGCGCGCCGGCATGGCCGAGGTCTGGCGGCAGGATTTTGTCCTCGCCGCCCGCGCCAAAGGGCTCTCCCGCCGCCGCATCGTGCTCGCCCACGTCGCCCGCAACGCGCTGTTGCCGTTGGTCACCATGCTCGGCCTGCAATCGGCGCAGATGCTCGGCGGCAGTGTCGTCATCGAAAGTGTCTTTTCGGTGCCCGGCCTTGGCCGGCTGGCGCAGGAGGCGGTGGCGGCGCGCGACACGGCGCTGCTGCTCGGCATCATCCTGGTCAGCGCCGTTCTGGTTATCGCCATCAACCTTCTCGTCGACATTGCCTACGCCTTCCTCGATCCGCGCGTCGGCGCCAGCGAGGCCGGTGCGTGAGCCGGCTTCGCCGCTTTCTTCGCACGCCGGAAGCGGTCGCCGGCGCGATCATTCTGGCGGCGCTGTTCGCCATGGCGCTGACAGCGCCTTTGTTCTTTCCCGGCGACCCGCAAGCCATTGCCGGGCCGGCATTGCTGCCGCCCTTTCAGGACTGGTCGCTGCCGCTCGGCACCGACCGGCTCGGCCGCGACGTGCTGGCCGCGCTTCTCCACGGCGCCCGCACCTCGCTGGCGGTCGGGCTGGCGGCAGCGGCAGCAGCCCTTGCCGTCGGCGCGATAGTCGGCACGCTGGCCGGCTTTGCCGGCGGTCTCGTCGACGAAGTGCTGATGCGCATCACCGACGCCTTCCAAACCGTGCCGAGCTTCCTGCTGGCGCTGGCTTTCGTCAGCGTCGTCGGGCCGTCGCTCGGCGTCGTCGTCGCGGCGATCGCGCTCGGCGCCTGGACGGGGCCGGCGCGCGTTGCGCGCGCCGAAGTGCTGTCGATCCGCGAGCGCGATTTTGTCGCCGGCGCCCGTGTCATCGGCATGCATCCGCTGGAGATCGCGTTTCGCGAAGTGCTGCCCAACGCTTTGCCGCCGGTGCTGGCGCTGTCGTCGGTGATCGTCGCCGCCGCGATCCTCACCGAGGCGGCACTTTCGTTTCTCGGCCTCGGCGACCCCAACCGCGTGACCTGGGGCGGCATGATCGCCGAAGGCCGCGCCGTGCTGCGCACCGCGCCCTTTTTGTCGATCATTCCGGGCATAGCACTCGTGCTGACCGTGCTCGGCGTCTATCTCGCCGGCGAAGGCGTCGTCGAGACGACGGCGGTGAGAAGGAGCCTGTCATGACGGCGCTGCTTTCGATCCGCGATCTGACGGTGACCTATCGCCGCGACGGCAGCCAGGTGGCGGCGCTGAACCATGTCAGCCTCGATGTCAGCGCCGGCGAGCGCTTCGCCATCATTGGCGAGAGCGGCTCGGGCAAGAGCACTCTGGCGCTGGCCATTGCCGGGCTGCTGCCGGGTTCTTCCAAGGTTGGAGGCTCGATCGAGTGGTTTTTGCCATCCTTTGGTGCCAAGGCACCCCCCAGGGGGGGGGGGGGGGGGGGGGGGGGGGGGGGGGGGGGGGGGGGCGGGGCCCCCCCCCGGGGGGGGGGGGGCGGGGGGCGCGGCGGGGGGGCGCGGCCCCGCGCCGCCCGGGCGGCGGGGGGCG
>NZ_JBVVQZ010000010.1:219228-236513 GCF_055811635.1 Mesorhizobium sp. WSM4806
CGGGGGGGGGCGCGGGGGTTTTCTCCCTTGGGGTGGCCCGCTCTGGTTTTTTTTTCCCCCTCTTTCCCCCCCCCCCCCCCCCCCCCCCCCCCCCCCCCCCCCCCCCCCCCCCAACTGTGGGGGGTCTCACAGAACGCAAGCCTCTAAAATCCGCCGCCAAACCCAGCCACACCCCCCTCGGTGGCCGCGATATCGGCTTCGTCTTCCAGGACCCGTCGGCCAGCCTCGATCCGGTAATGACGGTTGGCGAGCAGATCGCGGAAGTCGCGCACACGCATCTTGGTCTGACTTGGTCGCAATCCTATGCCAAGGCGAAAGCCCTGCTCGGACGCGTCCGCCTGCCCGACCCGGACGCCGCCTTGCGCGCCTACCCGCACCAGCTTTCCGGCGGCCAGAAGCAGCGCGTGGCGATTGCCGCGGCGATTGCGGCCGGTCCGAAACTGCTGATCGCCGATGAGGCGACCAGCGCGCTCGACACCATCGTGCAGGCCGAGATCGTCGCGCTGATCCGGCAATTGGTGGCCGAGGACGGCATGACGCTGCTGTTCGTCAGCCACGACATCGCGCTAGCCGCCGAGCTGGCCGAGCGCATCGCCGTGTTCCGGCACGGCGAGCTGGTCGAGCTCGGCACGACGGCGCAGATCGTCGCTAGTCCGCGCCACGCCTACACAAGAGCGCTGCTTAACGCCCATCTCGGCCTCGACGCCGAACCGCTGCTGCAGCAGTCAGGAGCGTCGCGGTGAGCAGTCCATTGCTGGCTGTTTCCGGCCTGACCAAACGATATCGTCGCGGCGGCAAGACAATAGCCGCCGTCGATGATGTCTCCTTCGACATCGAGGCCGGCGAGACGCTGGCGCTGGCCGGCCCTTCCGGCAGCGGCAAGTCGACGGTCGCGCGGCTGCTGCTGCGGCTGATCGAACCGGACGCCGGCCGCATCGAGTTTGAAGGTGGCGATTTCCTGTCCCTGAACGATACTGCGTTGCGCGCCCGGCGCGCGCGCGTGCAAATGGTCTTCCAGGACCCGCTCGCCGCCTTCAATCCGCGCGCCAGCGTGGCGCGTGTGCTTGACGATCCCTTGCGCATCCATGGCATCGCAGCCCGATCAGAACGCCCGCGCCGCATCGCCGCTCTGCTCGAGCGCGTCGGCCTGAGCGCTGATCTCGCCGCTCGTGCCATCCACGAGATCTCGGGCGGCCAGCGCCAGCGCATCGCGATCGCTCGCGCCATCGCCACAAACCCGTCGCTGATCATCCTCGACGAGGCGGTGTCCGCGCTCGACGTATCGGTGCGCCGGCAGATCCTGCAATTGCTGCTCGATCTGCAACGCGAGCAACGGATCGCCTATCTGTTCATTTCGCATGATCTCGGCGTCATCAGCGCCATCGCCCATCGTGTCGTCATTCTCGATGCCGGCCGCGTCGCCGAAAGCGGCAACGCCCGCGCGGTCATCGTTACCCCGCAGTCGGCGATCGGCAAGGCGCTGGTGGCGGCAGCGCCAAAACTGAACAGGACCAGCACGCAGGGCGCAGCGGACCGTCAGTAACCCAGCGCGCAACCATCCTTGCGCGGATCGGACGCGCCGGTAAGCGTACCCTTGTCCCAGTCGATCAGCACCAGCTGGCCGCCGCCATGCGGCTCGGTTGGGACGGACACGTCGTGACCTCGCTCGCGCAGGCCGGCGATCGCGTCGGCCGGAACGCCACGCTCGGCCTCCACAGTGTTCTGTCGGTAAAACACGCGTGGCGCATCCAGCGCCTCCTGCGGGTCCATGCCGAAGTCGATCATGTTGGTGAGCAAATGGACATGGCCGAACGGCTGGTAGCCGCCGCCCATCACGCCAAACGGCATGACTGCCCTGCCCTTGGCTGTCACCATGCCCGGCATGATGGTGTGCATCGGGCGTTTTCCCGGTGCGATGCGGTTTGGGTGGTCCGCCGCCAAGCGGAAGCTGCTGCCCCGATTCTGCAGGACGACGCCGGTCCTGGGGCCGACCACGCCGCTGCCGAACGAACCAAAGGTCGAGTTGATGAAGCTGACCGCATTACGGTCGCGGTCGACCACCGAGATGTAGACGGTATCGCTGGGCTGAAGCTCCAGGCGTGGCAGATGCGTCATTGCGCGCGCCGGATCGATCTCGGCGCGAAGCTGGTCGGCATGGGATCTGGACAACAACTGCTGCACGGGGACATGGACCTGGTTCTGGTCGCCGATGAAATTGTCGCGGTCCTGATAGGCAAGCCGCCCCGCCTCGATCTCGAGATGAAAGCGCTCGGCGCCGTTCGGTTCCAGCGAACCGAGCGAGAAGCCCGACAGCACATTCAGCATGATCAGTGCCGTCAGCCCCTGGTTGTTCGGCGGCATCTGATGAATGTCGTAGCCCCGGTAGGATGTGCCGACGGGCCTGACATAGTCGCCCTTCGTCGCCGAAAAATCCTCGAGCGCATGCAGCCCGCCAAGCGCGCGCAGACGCGACACCATGTCGTCGGCGACCTCGCCTTCATAGAAGCCGGCACGGCCACGGCGCGAGACGATGCGCAGGGTCTCGGCCAGTTGCGGCTGCCGGTGCAGCTCGCCGGCCAGCGGCGCCTTTCCATCCGGCAAAAATATCCGCGCGGCATGTTCGTCGGCGGCCAGCAAGGCAGCACTTTCAGCCCAGTCGAAGGCCACGCGGTCTTGGACGACATAACCCTGTTCGGCGTAATGTAGGGCCGGAGCGAGCGCGGCGTCGATGCCCTTCCTGCCATGATCATCGAGCAGCCGGCACCACGCGTCGACGGCGCCCGGCACGGTGACCGCGTGCGGACCGGACTCAGGCAGTTCGTCGTGCCCCCTGTCCAGATACCACTGCGCCTCTGCTGCTGCCGGTGCGCGGCCGGAGCCGTTGAAGGCCAGAACCTCGCCTTGACCGTTGGGACAATAGAGGACGAAACAGTCGCCGCCGATACCCGTCGATTGCGGCTCGACCACCGCCTGCACCGCCGCCGCGCACACGGCTGCGTCCATTGCATTGCCGCCGGACCGCAGCATCTCGATCGCCGCCAATGTCGCCAGAGGGTGCGATGTCGCGGCCATCGCTTCCGTCGCACGAACCGGCGACCGTCCGGGGAGTTGAAAGTCACGCATGCAGTTCAATAGCCTCCGACCAACAAGATGTGAACTGGCAACAGCAGCCAAAGGGCTGCGCCACCGAAAGCAGCACCAACGACGAAACGATCACCATGGCAGCGCTCAACCCTCGCAAGCTGCCGATCTCAATCAGCGAATCTGAAACTGTCCGTGGTGTAATCGGGGTAGGCGTCCAGACTGTCGAAAAGCTCGGCCAGGTCAGGGGTATCTGCCAATATTCCGGACAAGACCAGCGCGGTCGCCACGCCGGCACCAATTCCACCGGCGACATCGTGTTCGACGCTGTCGCCGACACAGACCACGCTGCTGCGGTCCGGGTTGCCCGCCAGCGCCAGCGCGGCGTCGAAGATCGGCGTGTAGGGCTTGCCGATGCGGGTGACGCTGCCGCCGAGGCTCTCGTAGAGATCCGCAAGCTGACCGGCGCCAAAGCGAGGCCCGACTGCCGTCAGCATGATCTTGTCGGGATTGGTGCAGAAGCACGGCACCTGCCGCATCGCTGCCGGTGCAAAAAGCCTGCGATAGTGCTCGATGTCGTAGCGGTCGCCCTCGCTGGCGGCGATCAGCACCAGCTCGGCATCGTCGCCGTCGCTGGTCAGGGTAAAAGGCAGACCTTCAATTGCCGAACGATCGCCCTCGCGGCTGATCAGCAGGCACTTTGTGTTTGGGCGCAGCTTTCCGGATATCGCCATTTTGTGGAAAGACCGCCACGCGATCTCGCCGGAAGAGACAAATTGATCCCAGCTTCCTGGTTCGAAGCCGAGCTTCAGCAGGCGGGCCTCGTTGGGCCGCGCCCGCCTGCCGGAATTCGAGACCAGCACAATCGTCCTGCCTGCGCGCTTCAGCGCCGACAACGCCTCCACGGCGCCCGGATAGGGGTTCGTGCCGTCGTGCAGCACGCCAAACTGATCGAGCAGGAACACCTGATAGCGCTCGACCAGCGCTCCGACGCCGTCGAGATATTCGACTGGTTTCGTGCTCACAACAGCCCCTCTGCGATTGCGCCCATCAGCGCCAGCCGCGCCGTGCCGGCGGCCGCCTCGCCCGAAAGCGCCGGCAGAAAATCGACCCCCAATTTGCGCTGCCGGATCGCGGTCCAGGCGGGATTTGCCGCACCGCCGCCGACGCTTCTGACCGATGTCAATCGGGGGGCGCCGAGTTCGGCAAGCCGGCGATAGCCGAGCGCCTCGACCGCCGCAATGCCCTCCAACATCGCTTTCAGATAGTCGGCGTCGTCCGCCGGCCGCGGCGTCAGGCGTGGCGGCAAATCAGGATCGGCGATCGGAAAGCGTTCGCCAACCGCGGGAAGCGGATAATAGTCGAGACCGGTCTCGGTCAAAGGGTCGATCACCGCAGTCAATTCGATGATGCGCGCGAGAGAAAAATGCTGCGCCAGCACCTTGCCGCCCGAATTCGACGCACCACCCGCCAGATAGGCATCTCCCAGCCGATGACTGTAGATGCCGAACTGCGGCGCCGAGATCGGCCGATCGGAGAGGATCTTGATGGTCAGCGAGGACCCCAGCGCGGTGACGCCGTCGCCAACAGCCGCAGCCCCCGTCGCCAGGAACGACGCGCAGCCATCCGTCGTGCCGGCGACCACGGCGACGTCGCGCGCCAGGCCGAACAGGTCCGCGGCGTTCGCGGTGAGCTTTCCCGTGACATCGCCCGGCTTGACGACACTAGGCAGGAATCCCATGCGCATCCCGGTCGCCGCGATCCAGTCCGGCCAGCGGCGGGCCTCGACGTCGTAGCCGGTCTTCAGGGCATTGTTCTCGTCGCTGGCGTCGAAGCGGCCGGAGAACTGTCCCGCGATCCAGTCGGCCTGATGCAGCACCGCCGCGACGCCAGGCAGGCGCAGGAGCGACAGCGCCTTGGCGAGACCGGACGTCGGCCCACGTGCTGCGCTCACGGCCGGCGCCTCGCGCGCGATCACCGCCAGAATGGCGTCGTCGTCGACCTTGTCGTTGTACATCAACGGCTCGGCCAGCGGCCGCCCGGCGCCGTCGACCGGCAGCAGCGTGCCGGAAGTGCCGTCGACGGCGATCGACCGGACCGCCGCACGATCGATGCTCGAAAGCAGTTCCGTCAGCGCCGCGCCGACCGCTGACCACCATACCGACGGGTCGCGGGCATTCTGGCCAAATCTGTCGAGTGGAACGGCGGAACGCGCGGCAATCGAAAAGTCCGGCCGCATGGCGACGGCGCGGGCGCCCGATGTGCCGATGTCGATTCCGATCGAAAGCGGGCCGGTTGACAACGCCATGTCAGCTGCCGGCTGCATTGAGTTTCTGGCGATACTGCTCGGCGTCCCAGTTGATCAGTTCGTCGTTCTCGGCGGCGGTCAGATAGTTCAGCTTCGCTGCGACGTCGACCCGCGCCGTCACGTCGGCGAGGCAGCGTTGCATGGCATTTGCGCCGGCACTGGCGTCGCCGCGCATCAGCACGCCAAGCCCGGGAAACAGGATCGCCACCGGTGCCGTGCCGCACCGTTCGGTGACACGCATCACGTCCTCACCGGGCCTCGCCACGACCGAACCCTGGCCGAGAAAGATGACGTGATCGGGATAGAGGCTGCCTCCTGACGCCATGCGGCAGCTTTCAGGATCGATCGCGACGGCATGCGCTTCGCCATCCGCCGGCAGCCTGTAGCCGCTGCGTGCGATGAGCGTCGTCAATGCGACAACGTTGGGCTCCGCCACCTTACGGGGCGGCCGCGCCAGAAGTCGTGTGACGCGACGCAGCAGCGCCTCGGCGCCGGCGACGGTCTCGGCTGCGACGACCAGGCCATGGTTGGCAAGGATCAGCACATCGACCCCGGGCCGAAGGCGCTCGGCAATGCCCTGGGCAAGCGGCAGGCCGGGTCGGCGATAGGGAACATACGCCCATTCGAGGCCATCCAGGCGCTTGGCGACTTGAGCCTCGCAGTCGGCCTGCACGGCAAGCGAAATGGTATCGACGCAGTGGACATGCAGAACGACGCGCTGCGGCATCATCGCGTGAACCGTGGTCTCGATCGAAGGACGCAGCTTGCGGGCGTTGAGCGCCTCGATGGCGAAACCCTGTGGCTGATCGGCGGCCGGGTCGCGCTGTTCGACAGCCCTAATCAGCGGCGGGATCGCCACCGGGACCATGATGTCCTCGGCGAGCGCGTCCTTCAACCAGGTGCCGGAAGCCTTGATCCAGAGCGTGTCGCCGGCTTTCAGCGACGTGTTGCCGCCCGCGGCCTGGGTCAAGTGCGGGTCGCGCCCGATGCTGGCCGAAAGCGACCGCAAAGCGCCCAACTCCTGCGCATCCGCATTGATTGCCATCGAAACTCCTTCACAAACCGGCCGCCTAGCCACGGCTTTGGATCCCGGTAGCCGGGACAGCGAGTGACGCTGGTATCGCAGCGGCGAGTAAGTTACGTCAATAGTGATCTTATCCCACCAAATCAAGCTTGCAATCTGATCTGCGTTGAGTAAGTTGCACCAATTGCCGTGGCAAGATGGCATTTCGGGAGGGTATCCGTTGAGCGACTCCGGCCGCCAGCGTCAGATCGTCGAGCTGTTGCGGGATCGCCCCTTCGCCTCGGTGCGCGAGCTGCAGGAGCGGCTCGGCGTATCGGCTGCGACGGTGCGGCGCGATATCGACAAGATCGACGAGGCCGGCGAAGCACGCAAGGTCTATGGCGGCATCTCGGCGCTCGATGGCGCTGCGCAGGCGGGCGTCGCCTATGCCCGGCCCTACGACGAGAACCGCGATCTCGCGGTCGAGGCCAAGCGGCAGATCGCCGCTCTCGCGGCGACCATGGTGCGCGATGGCGACGCCGTCATCGTGCATGGCGGTTCGACCTGCTTCCATCTCGGCGTCAAGCTCGCTGACCGCAACATCCGGCTCTATACCAACTCGATGCCGCTCATCGCCTATTTGAGCGACCACGGCCATTGCAGCCTGACCGTTGCCGGCGGCGAACTGCATCGCGAGCCTGGCATCATCCATTCGCTCACCCAGACGGTGCCGTTCTACGCATCGAAGTTCTTTCTTGGCTCGCAGGGCATCGGCCCGGAGGGCGTGCTGGAATCGCATCCGCTGCTGGTCCGCTCCATCGCCGAGCTCAGCCTATGCGCCGACCAGATCGTGGTGCTGGCCGACAGCCGCAAACTGTCGATCCATGCGCGCAACGTCGCGCTGCCCTTGTCGCGCATCGGCACGCTGGTGACCGATGACGGCCTTTCCGATGCCGACGCACGCATGCTCGAAAACGCCGGCGTCATGGTGCGGATCGCCTCTGCCTCGGGAGCCGTCCAGTGAAGGTGGCTGTCCTCGACTTCGGCAAGACCAACTCGAAGCTGTTCGTCTTCGGTCAGGACGGGCAGATTCTAGGTGAGCGCCGGACCCAGCCGAACTGGACGCGCGAAGGCGGCTTCAGTGTGCTCGACGAAGCAGCGCTTCACGATTGGGCGGCGCGCGCCGTCGGCGAAGCGGTCGACATCCATGGCATAGAGGGCTTGATGGTTTCGGGCCATGGCTGCACCTTTGCCCTGGTCGACGATGCGGCGCTGACGCATCCGATACTCGACTACGAGCAGGAGCCACCGGCCGAGATTGCCGCGCAGATCGATCGCCGCATTCCGGATTTTGCCGAGACCTTCTCGCCGCGCCTGCCGCTCGGCTTCAACTATGGTCGCCACATGCTGTGGCTGAAGACGGTGCAACCAAGCGTGTTCGCCGCCGCCAAATCGATCCTCGGTTATCCGCAGTACTGGAGCTGGCGCTTTGGCGGCCGGGCGGTCTCGGAGGTGTCCTATCTCGGCTGCCACTCGCATCTGTGGGCGCCGCGCAAGCGCGATTTCTCCACGCTGGTCGACGCCGAGGGATGGCGCGGCCAGATGCCCGCCTTCGAGCGTGCCGGCGCGGTCATCGGCGAGCAGCGCTTCGGCGAGGCGACACGGCCGATCGCCATTCACAACGGTGTCCATGACAGCAATGCCGCGCTCCAGGCCTATCGCCGGCAGGCGCCTGGGCCGGTCACCGTCGTCTCGACCGGCACCTGGGTCGTCGTGCTCAATCCGCACTGCCCGCTCGACGCGCTCGATCGCGACCGCGACATGCTGGTCAATGTCGATGTCGACGGCGGCCCGGTGCCGACCATCCGCTTCATGGGCGGCCGTGAATTCGCAACGATCAGCGCCGGTTGGCAGGGCGCGATCGCCCCCTCAGCCGTACAGCAGGTAATCGACGCCGGCATCATGGCGCTGCCCAGCTTCGCGCCAGGCGGGCCGATGCCTGGCCATCGCGGCGAACTGGTCGGGCGCGCACCCACCGCGGAGGAGCGCGCGGCTTTGGCGCTGCTCTATGTCGCGCTGATGGTCGATCTGTCTCTCGACCTGATCCATTCGAACGACACGGTGATCGTCGATGGCGGGCTGAACAGTGGCGGCCTGCTTGCCAGCCTGCTGGCGCAGCTGCGTCCCGGCCAGGCCTTTATGCAGGGCGCCACGTTGGAGGGCAGCGCCACCGGAGCGGCGGCTCTGGCCTTCGAGAGTGTTGGACGCGAATTTGCCGCCGAGGCGCCGGAGCCGGTACGCGCCTCGAGCTTCACCGGGCTTGCCTTCTATCGCGATAGCTGGCGCGGCCTCGCCGCCGACCGAGGCGTCGCTGATGCCGCAGCGGGAGGCGCGCGATGACCGCCGCTGCCCGGATCGAACCCGTGCACCAGCCGGTGCTGGAGATGCGGCACATCTCCAAGACGTTCGGCCCGATTCGCGCCTTGCAGGAAGTATCGTTGACCGTTCACGCCGGTGAACTGCACGCGCTGATGGGCGAAAACGGCGCCGGCAAGTCGACGCTGATGAAGGTGCTGTCCGGCGCCTATCGGCCTGATCCCGGCGGCGAGATTCTGATCGACGGCACACCGGTCGCGACCGGCGACCCGATCAAGGCACGCGCCAACGGCATTGCCGTCATCTATCAGGAGCTGTCGCTGGCGCCCAACCTGACGGTCGCGCAGAACATCTTCCTCGGCAACGAGCCGAGACGGTTCGGCATCGTCGACCGCGACCAGTGCAATCGCCGCGCCAAGGAGATCATCGTACGGCTCGGCGTTTCCTTCTCGGCGCGCGCCTCGGTCTCCAGCCTGTCGCTTGGCGAACGCCAGATGGTCGAAATCGCCCGCGCGCTGTCGACCAGCGCGCGCATCATCGTCATGGACGAGCCGACCACCTCGCTGACCTCGCGCGAAACCGACAGGCTGTTCGAGGTGATTGCGACGCTGAAGGCGCAGGGCATCGCCATCATCTACATCAGCCACCGCATGGAAGAGGTCTACCAGCTTGCCGACCGCGTCAGCGTGCTGCGCGACAGCGGCTATGTCGGCACGCTCGAACGCGCCGATCTGAACGCCTCGCGCCTCGTCTCGATGATGGTTGGCCGTGACCTGTCCGCCTTCTACAAGAAGGATCACCGCCCGCCGGACAGCAAGCGCGCGATCGCACTGTCGGTGCGCGACATGTCGGACGGCAATCTCCTGAAAGGCTGCTCCTTCGACCTGCACAAGGGCGAAGTCTTGGCGCTGGCGGGCCTGGTCGGCTCCGGCCGCACCGAACTCGCGCGGCTGATCTTCGGCGCCGACAGGCACACATCAGGCACGCTGGAACTCGACGGCAATCCGATAGCCATCGGCTCGCCGCGCGAGGCGCTGGATGCCGGCATCGCCTATCTTACCGAAGACCGCAAGGAACTCGGCCTGTTCCTTGACATGTCGATTTCCGACAATATCAGCATGGGCGTGCTCGCCAGGGACGCGCAGGCCGGCGGCCTGCGCGACTTCGCCACGGCCGAAAGGCGCGCCGCCAAGGCCGTTTCCGACCTCTCCATCCGCAGCAGGTCGGTGCAGGCCAATGCCGGCTCGCTGTCGGGCGGCAACCAGCAGAAGGTGCTGCTCGCCCGCCTGCTCGAAACCGAGCCGCGGGTCCTCATCCTCGACGAACCGACCCGCGGCGTCGATGTCGGGGCGAAGTCGGAAATCTACCGGCTGATCGATGATCTTGCCAAAAAGGGCATCGCCATCCTGATGATCTCCAGCGAACTGCCGGAGGTGATCGGCGTCGCCGACCGCGTGCTGGTGATGCGCGACGGCACTATCGCTGGCGAGGTGACCGCATCCGAAGGCCAGCCGCTCAGTCAGGAGGCAATCATGGAACTCGCAACGGGAGCGGCCAAGGGATGACCGACAAAAGCGGCCTGGGGATGACCGACAAGGCAACCGGGATGAGTGCGGGTGACCAGGCGGTCGGCAGGAGCCGGCGGCTGCGCACCGCCTTCGCCGCGCTTGGCATGCTGCCGGTCCTGATCCTTTTGGCGGCCGGCTTCCAGATCATGAACCCGCGCTTCCTCACCGAGACCAACCTGTTGATCGTCACCCAGCAGTCGTCGATCAACATCGTGCTCGCAGCCGGCATGACCTTCGTCATCCTGACCGGCGGCATCGACCTCTCCGTCGGCTCCATTCTTGCCGCCTCGGCGATGGTGGCGGTGATGGTGTCGCTGGTGCCGGAATGGGGCATGCTCGGCGTGCCGGCGGCCATTCTGGTCGGCCTCGGCTTCGGCGTCATCAACGGGCTGCTCGTCGCCTATATCAAGCTGCCGCCCTTCATCGTCACGCTTGGTTCGCTGACCGCCGTGCGCGGCGTCGCCCGCCTGCTCGGCCAGGACACCACGGTGTTCAACTCGGACCTGCCGTTCGACTTCATCGGCAACGGGTCGCTGTTCGGCATCCCCTGGCTGGTCATCATCGCTCTGTCGGTCGTGGTGCTGTCCTGGCTGGTGCTCAAGCGCACCGTGCTCGGCACCTGGATCTATGCCGTCGGCGGCAATGCCGAGGCGGCCCGCCTCACCGGCATCAAGGTGCCGCTGGTGCTGCTCTTCGTCTATGGCGTTTCAGGCCTTCTCGCCGGCCTTGGCGGCGCCATGTCGGCGGCCCGGCTCTACGCTGCCAACGGGCTGCAGCTTGGACAGTCCTACGAACTCGACGCCATCGCCGCGGTCATCCTCGGCGGCACCAGCTTCGTCGGCGGCGTCGGGTCGATCTGGGGCACGCTGATCGGCGGCCTGATCATAGCGGTGCTCTCCAACGGGCTCATCCTGGCCGGCGTTTCCGACATCTGGCAGTACATCATCAAGGGATTGGTCATCATCGTGGCGGTCGCCCTCGACCGCTACAGGCTCCAAGCGGGAGCAAGAACGTGATTGACCTAGTCGCCGGCGTCAACGACCCGGTTCATGTGTAACGCACCGTGAGAGGCGCGGGGCATCAGGAGGAAAACAATGAAGACCATCGCTAAACTGCTCTGCGGCGTTGCCCTCGCGGCCGTCGCCGTCGCACCGGCCTCGGCCAAGGACCTGAACAAGGTCGGCATCTCGGTCGGCCTGCTCGGCAACCCGTTCTTCGTCGCCACCATCAAGGGCATCGAGGACGCCGCCAGGAAGATCAACCCGAACGTCGAGGTGACGTCGGTGTCGGCCGACTACGACCTCAACAAGCAGGTCTCGCAGGTCGACTCGTTCATCGCCGCCGGCGTCGACGTGATCATGCTCAACGCCGTCGACGCCAAGGCGATCGCGCCGGCGGTGAAGAAGGCGCAGGCGGCCGGCATCGTGGTTGCCGCATTCGACGTTTCGGCGCCGGGCGCCGACGTCACCGTGATGACCAACAACGTCAAGGCCGGCGAAGCGGCCTGCCAGTATCTGGTCGACCACACCGGCGGCAAGGGTGACTATGTCATACTGAACGGACCGGCATCGTCGTCGATCCTGGAGCGGGTGAAGGGCTGCAAGGACGTGCTGGCAAAACACCCGGACATCAAGATCCTTTCCGACGACCAGAATGCCGAAGGCTCGCGCGACGGCGGCCTGAAGGTGTTCCAGTCGCTGCTGACCCGCTTCGACAAGATCGACGCGGTGTTCGCCATCAACGACCCGACGGCGATCGGCGCCCAGCTTGCGGCCAAGCAGCTCAACCGCTCGGAGTTCATTTTCACCGCGGTCGACGGCGCGCCCGACATCGAGAAGGAACTCTCTTCCGGCACCTCGATGATCAAGGCCTCGGCCTCGCAGGATCCTTACGTCATGGCCGGCCAATCGCTGCAGATGGCAGCTGAAGTGCTTGCCGGCAAAAAGCCGGCCGAGGCCACGGTGCTGCTCGACCCGCAGCTGATCACGGCAGAGAACCTGAAGGATTACAAGGGTTGGACCGCGGCCCGCTAGCTAAAGCCTCCCAAGGCTGGTGCGGCCGGGCGACCGGCCGCACCAATTTTTTGTTTTGAGCATCAGATTTTTCGCAAACCGGTTCCCACTTCTTGGGTCCGATGCTCTCGAGCAGCAGGAGACGATCATGTCGCGCATTGGAATCCACTCTTTCGTCTGGTCGGCGAGCTCGGCGCAAGACGACCTCGAACGGACGCTGGCCAACACCAGGGAGGCGGGCTTCGACCTGATCGAATTCTCCTATCTTGACCCTGCCAATGTCGATGTTGGCGGGCTGGCCAAGCGCATCGCCGACCTCGATCTCGGCGTGGCGATCAGCATCGGGCTGCCGCCCGACGGCGACATTTCAAGCGCCGACAAGGCGATTGCCGCGCACGGCGTCGAAGTCCTCAATGACACGATCGCGCTCACCCGCGATCTCGGCGGCCGGAAGGTCGCCGGCATCCTCAGCACCAGCCATGGATTGCAGACTGAGGCGCCGACGCGCGATCAATGGAACCGCAGTGCCGCCACGCTTGCCAAGGTCGCGGAGACCGCCAAGGCCGCCGGCGTCACGCTCAACCTCGAGATCGTCAATCGCTTCGAGAGCAATCTGCTCAACACCGCGGCGCAAGGGTTGGCTTTCATCGAGGACACCGGTTCCGACAACATTTTTCTGCATCTCGATACGTTCCATATGAACATCGAGGAGGCCGATGTCGGGTTGGCCATCCGCCACGCCGCCAAAAAGATCGGCTATGTCCATATCGGTGAGAGCCATCGCGGCTTCCTCGGCACCGGCAACATCGACTTTGCCGCGATCTTCGATGCGCTGACCGCAATCGGCTATGGCGACGACCTCAGCTTCGAATCCTTCTCGTCGGAGATCGTCGACGAGAACCTGTCGAAGAAAACCGCCATCTGGCGCAATCTGTGGACCGACAATATGGAGCTGGCCCGGCATGCGCGCCGCTTCATCGCCATCGGGCTGGAGACGGCGCAGCGCAAGGCCGAGCTTGTTGCGTCAAGCCATCAGCCTTAGGGCCGGTTGCGATCCTCAGGCCAGCTCAAAACGTTCCACGGCGCGCATGATGCCACGCAGCTCGGCCAGGCCTTTCAGGCGGCCGATCAAAGAATAGCCGGGGTTGATCCTGGTCTTGCCGATATCGTCGGCGAGCAAATGGCCATGATCGGGTCGCATGGGAATCCGCCAATCAGCGCGACCTTCCCTTCGGCGGCGCGTCTCTTCCTGCATCAAAGCGAGGATGACATGCGCCATGTCGGTGCCGCCCTCCAGATGCTCGGCTTCATGGAAGGAGCCGTCATCCTCGATGGTTACATTGCGCAGATGGACGAAATGGATCCGGTAGGCGAACTCCTTGACCATGCCGACAATGTCGTTGTCTGCGCGCGTACCGTAGGAGCCTGTGCAGAATGTCAGGCTGTTGGCAGGGCTGTCGACGGCGTTGAGGATGAAACGCGCGTCCTCGGCGGTCGAAACGATCCGTGGCAGCCCATAGAGCGAGAATGGCGGGTCGTCGGGATGGATGCACATGCGCACCCCCTCCTGCTCGGCCACCGGAATGATCTCGCGCAAAAACCAGGCAAGATTGTCGCGCAGCTCCTTCGGCCCGATCGAGTCATATTCCGCCAATGCCTCACGAAAACTATCCCGGTTGTAGCTGCGCTCGGTTGCCGGCAGGCCGGCAATGAGATTGCGCTCCATCCTGTCGATCTGCTCTTCGCTCAATTCCTTCAGTCGCGATTCCGCTTCCGCGATGCGTGCCGCGCTGTAGCCGAATTCGGCATTCCTGCGCTTCAGGACGAACAGGTCGTAGGCGGCAAAATCGATCGCATCGAACCGCAGTGCGTAGCCCGTCGTTGGAAGCCGATAGGCAAGGTCGGTGCGGGTCCAGTCGACCACCGGCATGAAGTTATAGCAGATCGTCGCAATGCCAGCCTTGGCGAGCGCACGGATCGTGTCCTTGTACCAGCCGACATAGCGAAGCCGTTCCGCCGAGCCGATCTTGATCGAATTGTGGACGGGAATGCTCTCCACAACCGACCAGGTCAGCCCTTCGGCCTCGATGACCCGCTTGCGCTCCAAAATGTCCGTCAAAGGCCAGGCGCGGCCGTCATAGATATTATGCAGGGCGGATACGACGCCCGAGGCTCCGGCCTGCTTGACATGATCGAGCGTCACCGGGTCGTCAGGGCCATACCAGCGCCAGCATTGTTCCATCGAGGCTTTTCCTTTGCGATAAAACGGAACCGTATTGTTGGGCCACAATGGAAGTCAAATTAAAGGAGTTTGCGCCATGAAGGATTTCGACGGCAAGATTGCTCTGGTGACGGGGACGACCGGGATCGGCCTGGCAACCGCCAGACGTCTTGCGGCGGGCGGGGCGGCGATCATCGCCTGCGGCATCGACCCCGCGGCCAACACGGCGATGAGAGCGGAACTGGGCAGCTCCGGCGCCGAGGCGCTGGTCGTGGCCGTCGACGTCTCCGTGCCGGATCAGGTCCGCGACGCGGTCGCAGCCGGTGTTGAACGGTTCGGCGGCCTCGATATCATCGTCAATTCCGCGGCGGTCCATCCGTATGGCACCGCTGTTAGCACCGATTTCGACATCTGGAACCGGGCGATGTCCGTCAATGTCGGCTCGATCTACCTGACCGCGCATTTCGGTATTCCGGAAATGATCAGGCGAGGCGGCGGCGCCATCGTCAACGTGGCTTCGGTGCAAGGTTTCGCCTGCCAGCAGAACGTCGCCGCCTATTCCACGACCAAGGGCGCCATCCACACATTGACGCGCGCTCTGGCGCTCGACCACGCGCGCTCCGGCATTCGCGTCAATTCCGTCAGCCCGGGCTCGATCCGCACCCCGATCCTGGAAAAGGCGGCGCGCGGCGAAAACGGCACCGACGCCGATGTCGAGGCCGCCTACAGGCGCTTCGGCGAAGCGCACCCCATCGGGCGCATCGGCGAGCCGGAGGAAGTGGCGGAACTCATCGCCTTTCTGTGTTCGTCGAAAGCCGGCTTCTGCACCGGCGCGGACTACAGGATCGATGGCGGCCTGACTGCCGGCATCGGCGTGAAGTAGAACGGGAAGATCGGTCTCGGCTTTGCGGGAGACGTTGTCATCGGACGATTTTCGGTCAGCCGCCACACGTAGCACCAGCGGCGGCGAACCAATAGCGCATAACATGCGCGAGCGCGAATACTGCACTTGCAGCCGGTTCAACCGTCTGATTCCCTTGGTTACGCTGGGCTGTCCTGATTCGCGCACTGTCCAAAGTCTTTGCAGCGCGCCGGGAACAAGCCTTCCACCGACCGCTGCGCTTGCGCATTCAAGGGGAGAGACGGCAAATGAACACTGCAACGAGGCCGACAATCTCGGAGATGAGGCCCAAGATATCCGTCATCGGGGTTGGCGGCGGTGGCGGCAACGCCATCAACAACATGATCGCCGAAGGCTTGCAGGGCACCGAGTTCATCGTTGCCAACACCGATGCCCAGGCGCTCACCATGTCGAAGGCAACGCGGCTGATCCAATTGGGAGCGCACGTCACGGAAGGCCTTGGTGCAGGATCCCTGCCCGAGGTCGGCCACGCTGCGGCCGTGGAATCTATCGACGAAATCATGGACCATCTTGCGGGAACGCATATGTGTTTCGTGACCGCAGGCATGGGAGGCGGAACTGGAACCGGTGCAGCACCGGTCATAGCGCAGGCCGCGCGCAACGCAGGAATACTGACCGTGGCCGTCGTCACCAAGCCGTTCGTCTTCGAAGGAAACCGCCGAATGCATGCGGCCAATGAGGGCATCGAGCGGCTGCGCGAAAGCGCCGATACCGTCATCGTCATACCGAACCAGAACCTCTTCAGGATCGCCGATGCCAAGACGACGTTCGCGGACGCTTTCGCCATGGCGGACCGCGTACTCTACGCCGGCGTCGGCTGCATAACCGATCTCATCGTCAAGGAAGGCCTGATCAATCTCGACTTTGCCGATGTGAAGTCGGTAATGCGCGATATGGGTCGCGCGATGATGGGGACCGGCGAAGCCACCGGCGAGGACCGCGCCAGGAAGGCAGCCGAAGCGGCGATCGCAAACCCGCTTCTCGACGAAGCGTCGATGATGGGCGCCAAGGGCGTCCTTGTCTCGATATCGGGCGGCACTGACATGACGCTGTTCGAGGTCGACGAAGCCGCCACCCGCATCCGCGAGGAGGTCGACGCCGATGCCGACATCATCGTCGGCGCCATTTTCGACAAGGCGCTCGCAGGAAAATTCAGGGTGTCGGTGGTTGCGACGGGATTGCGGCGGGGGCTTGAGATTCCGCTGACGGTGGGGTTGGAAAACCGTGTGAATTGAGCGACGCCCTTATGGCAGCACCACGGCAGGTTTCGACTGAAGGTCCGACGCACCGGACACCGCCGCCAGACGCCCAACCCTGATTGTTGCGGGATAAGCCTGCACAGCAAGTTGTCGGTTTTGCCTGCGCGACTTCTTGCTGTCGAATTGGAACGCCAGGCAGCGCTCATGGCGCCGGCCGCGTGAACAGGGTGCGGAACAGTTCCTCAGCCCGTCGCAGGCCCTCATCTGTCAGAACCACCGACTTCGCCTTGTTTGCCGGATTGGCGATCAGTCCCTTCTGGTGCAAGCGATCCAGAGCATCCCAATCCAATCCCTTCCAGGCGCGCCTCTCTTCATGCAGCGTTAGCCAAAGCAGCCCGAGAACGGCATTGTCGATCTTGTCGGTGTCCGTCTCCATGCCAAGCAGATTAACACGGGAAGACGGCGCCTGCCGAGACCCACACCCTCGGGTAACTCGATGAGGATCAAACTGGCCGCGCCAGGCTGCAAACGCAAAACGGCCCGCGTGATGCGGGCCGTTTTTGTTTGGTTGCGGGGACAGGATTTGAACCTGTGA
>NZ_JBVVQZ010000011.1:0-233216 GCF_055811635.1 Mesorhizobium sp. WSM4806
TCCGGCACCGGCACTTCTTCCATCCAGATGCCCGGCTCGGCCTTGGCCTTGACCAGCGCCTTCATCATGTTCGACATTCTTTTGTCCCTTGAAACTCTTGATCCGGAATCGCTTTTCGGTTCCGGTCGTTCAGGAAATCACACCAAGTTCGCGCCCGACCGCGCCGAACGCCTCGACCGCACGGTCGATGTCGGCGCTGGAATGGGCGGCCGACATCTGCGTCCTGATGCGGGCCTGGCCCTTCGGCACCACCGGAAACGAGAAGCCGATGACATAGATGCCGCGCTGCAGCATGCGCGCCGCCATCTCCTGCGCCAGCGTCGCATCGCCGAGCATGACCGGAACGATCGGATGTTCGGCGCCGGCCAGCGTAAAGCCGAGCTTACCCATTTCAGACCGGAACCGTGCCGCATTGGCATAGAGGCGCTGGCGCAGCGCATCGCCATTTTGGATCAGTTCGAAAACCCGGATCGAGGCGCCGGCGATCGCCGGCATCAGCGTGTTGGAAAACAGATAGGGACGCGAGCGCTGGCGCAGCCAGTCGACCACCTGGCTCTTGCCCGATGTGTAGCCGCCCGACGCGCCGCCCAATGCCTTGCCGAGCGTGCCGGTGATGATGTCCACCCTGCCCTCGACGCCGCAATGCTCGGACGAGCCGCGCCCGTTCTTGCCGACGAAGCCGACTGCATGGCTGTCGTCGACCATCACCATTGCATCGTACTTGTCGGCGAGATCGCAGACGCCCTTCAGATTGGCGATGATGCCGTCCATGGAAAATACACCATCGGTAGCGATCAGCCGAAAACGGCAATCCATCGCCTCCTTCAGCCGCGCTTCCAGATCGGCCATGTCGTTGTTGGCGTAACGGAAACGCTTCGCCTTCGACAGCCGCACGCCGTCGATGATCGAGGCATGGTTCAGCGCGTCGGAAATGACCGCATCCTCCTCGGAAAGCAGCGTCTCGAACAGCCCGCCATTAGCGTCGAAGCAGGAGCCGTAGAGGATCGTGTCCTCCATGCCGAGAAAGCCAGAAATCGTCGCCTCGAGCAGCTTGTGCTCTTCCTGCGTGCCGCAGATGAAACGCACCGACGCCATGCCGTAGCCATAGCGGTCGAGTGCCTGCTTGGCCGCATCGCGCAAGTCGGCGCTATCGGCGAGGCCAAGATAATTGTTGGCGCAGAAATTCAGCACCCTCTCGCCGCCCACCTCGATCTTAGCCGATTGCGTCGAGGTGATCACCCGCTCGGATTTGTAGAGGCCGGCCGATTTCAGCCCTTGAAGCTCGCTGTCGATATGGGAGAGGAATGCCGCGCTCATGATTTGGCCCTGTTGAGATTGAATGGACTGTCGCCCCGCGCGGGCGAAAAATCCACCGCAAAAGCGACGGCTTCGGTGACCCGACGGTCAGTGGCCAGAATGCCGCCCCAGAATGCCGCCAAATGGCAGATGTTCAAATGCAGCTGCGGCGCGAAAGAAGGCGATAACCATTTTGCGAGCTTTTCACCGCTGCTGCTGTGTCGGCTTCCGGAGCTGTTAACCTTTCAAGCCAATGGTTCTCATACCCAACAATCTGTCGGCGAGAGGGACCGCCCCAGAAAATGTCGCAGCAACCGATGCAAACCATTTCGGGCAAGCTCATATTGCTGATCAAGGCAGGCTATTGGCTGGCGCTGCTGATCATTGCAGCCATGGTGATGGCCTCCTTCATCCTTCTCCAGCAGATGATGGCTGGCCATCGGCACGACGACACGCTGCTCGATATTGTCGGCATGCAAAAGGTGCTGTCGCAACGCATTGTCTTCCTTGCCAACGCGGCAGGAGCAGCTACGCCCAACCAACAACCGGCTCTGGTCACCGCATTCAAACAGGCCACGGCCGACTTCGAGAGGAACTACGACCTTCTGCTCGAGCGTGTGGTCGCCGACCCGGCGTCACCGGCAAGGCTCGATCCAAAATCAGTCGAGAACGTCCTTTTTGCCAAGCCGTTTCATCTCGATTACTTCTCGGTCGGGCTTATCGCCAACGGCGAACGCCTGGTTTCGGCGTTTGAATCGCAACTCGGCATGGCCGACAATGGCGGCTACAAGGGTGGCGGCGAACGCGTCAACCTCGACGCTTCCGTAGCCAATGCGGCCCTGTCGGGCTATGCGGCACTCGGTCAGCGCATCAGCGCCCAAGCCGACGCGCGATCGGAGAGCCTTCTCGATCTCCATCGAACGCTGTTCTACTCCACCCTCGGGGTCATCGTGCTGGTGGCACTTTTCATCTTCAGGCCGATGTCGAACGCCATCCTGCGCAAGACGCGTGAACTGATCGATACCCGCAATTCCATGGCCTTCATCGCCGTGCATGACGGCCTTACCGGCCTGCACAACCGCACCTTCCTGACCGACCATTTCGATACGCTGATCAAGGGCGCGCAGCGCCGGCGGGAGCGGCTTGCGGCGGTCCACCTCGACCTCGACCGGTTCAAGCAGATCAACGACACGCTTGGCCACGCCGCCGGCGACTATGTGCTGGTGGTGACGGCGCAGCGCATGCGTGATTCCTGCCGGGCGTCGGATCTCTGCGTGCGTCTCGGCAGCGACGAGTTCGTGATGATCCTCAACGGTGCCGGCGGCACCGAGGACATCAACACGGTCGCCGGGCGCGTCCTGTCGCAGATCAACGAACCGATCGTCTATCGGGGCGCGACCATCCTCCCGGGCGCCAGCGCCGGCGTCGCCGTCTATCCGGTCGACGCCGACAATGCGCAAGACCTGCTCGTCCATGCCGACCTCGCGCTCCACGCCGCCAAGAAGCAGGGTGGCGGCAGTCTCTCATTCTTCTCCGAGGAGTTGCGGCATGAACTCGACTACCGCAAGCGGCTCGAGCATGACATCAGGATCGCTATCGCGGAGAAGACGTTCCAGGTCTATTTCCAGCCACAGGTTTCGTTGTCGAACGGCACAATCGGCGGCATCGAGGCGCTGGTTCGCTGGAGACATGCCGAGCGCGGCATGATCGCACCGGGCGAGTTCATTCCCATCGCCGAGAAATGCGGACTCATGCCTGCGATCGGCCGCATCGTCATCGCCAAGGCAATCGGCGAGGCGGCGGAGTGGAACCGTGCCGGCATTGCCTTCGGACGGCTCGCCGTCAACGTCTCCGGCTCCGAATTGCGTGAGGCCGATTTCGACACCTTCCTCTTCGGTGCGCTGGAAAAGGCTGGGCTGCCGCCACAAAAACTGTCGCTCGAGATCGTCGAATCCGTCATTCTCGACGACGAGAAGACCGGCATCGCGGCAAAGCTGCGGCACATCCGCGCCACCGGCGTCCATCTTGAACTCGATGATTTCGGCACCGGCTACGCGTCGCTCAGCCACGTCAACCCGAACGAGATCGACAGGCTGAAGATCGATCGCCGCTTCGTCCAGAACATCAATGAGAACGGCGACAACACCAAGATCGTGCGTGCCATCACCGAACTCGCCCGCGGCCTTGGCATCTCGATCGTCGCCGAGGGCGCCGAAACCGAGGCTGAGCTCGATTCGCTGATGGCGATCGGCTGCGACCAGGTGCAGGGCTACTCGATCGCCTTCCCGATGCCGCAGGACCAGGTACGCGAATGGCTGGTCGCGCGGGCGCCGAAGAGAGCCAGGCTGACGGTGCTGCAGGGAAGGCTGGCGTAAGGCGCCAACCTTGACACGCCGCTTCGGAAATGGCGGCCTGATGGGGTTACGGCCGGTCCGTAGCCGGCTGCCGCTACATCTTGGGCTCGCTGAACAATGCGTTCGGCAGTTGGGATCAATCGACATTCGCCCGTAGCGTCGCCAAAACTTCTGCGAACTCCGCCAGCCTGTCGTCCGACAACCCGGTCCGCAGCCGCTTGTCGAAGGCAATGGCTGCCGTGCGCAATTTCAGGAACAGCGCCTCTCCCGCTTCGGTCAGTTCGACCTGATGGACGCGGCGGTTTTCCGGATCGCGGCGCCGGGTCAGCAAACCTTGCGTCTCCATCGCGTTCAGATGGTGGGTCAGCGTCGCGCCTTGGATTCCGATCATGCCGGCGAGCTCACGCTGGTTGGCCAGTTCGCGCGACTTGATCGACAACAGCGTGACCCAGACCGGCAGCGTGCCGCCCGCCTCGACCAACGTGGCGTCAAAGGCCTGGGCGACAAGCTTTGCGGTGCGGGCGAGATTCATCCCGACTGGCGGGCGGTCGAAAAGCGTCATGATCCGACACTAGAGTAAGGGAAAGGCCGATGGAACTGGCCCTTTGACTTTACATTGACATCTAATCGTTTGATATCTAACTTTATGGTTGGCGGAAGAAAAGGAGGAACGCGGTCATGCAGTATGTCTACATCATCGTCCTCGGCCTTCACGTATTGGCCGGTGTGTTCTGGGCTGGAACGACCATCGCTGTCGCCCGCGATCCGGAGATTCGGATCGAACGGTTTTTCCGGCCGCAAATGAACGCGGCCGGCATGGTTTTCCTGACCGGCGCCCTGCTCTGGTATTTCTTCCACAGCGGCTCTTTCGGTTCGATGGAAATGGTTCTGGCCCTGGGTATCGCGACGGCCTTGATTGCCGCCGGTGTTCAGGGAGCGCTGGTCGGCTCTGCCAGCAGGCGGCTTGCCGGCACTGACTCGGCGACGGAAACGCAGTTGCGCGCGAAAATGACAAGGGGCGAACGCATCGCTGGTGGGCTGCTGGTCATCACCGTGCTCTGCATGGCCACCGCCAGAATGTTTTGAGCGGCCAGCCGCTATCGCGGTTTAAGAGATCGTACGGTGTCTGGCTGCAAGCCGGCGGCGTGCGCAGCGCGCAGATCGGACCGACGTGCCTGGTGGCTCTCCGTGGGGAGGTTCGGCTGCGCGCCACCAAATCAAATCCGAAGTGATCTTCAGATCCATACCATCCTCGGAAATAGGCCGGCTCGTGGCTGGTCGACATGACCCGGTTCTTCAGCGTCAAATGTTTGAGCTGATAGGGCTGGAGAAGCGGATCGCTGGTGGTCATCGTCTTCCTGTTTCAAATTGTGCTAATGAGCGGCAGATTTTTGTCTTTTCGCGCATGTCGTACCCAAGTCCGCGCACCCTCGGGTCGGGCCCGTGGGCAGGCTTTTGGGCGACATGCAGTAAGGAACCCGCCGATGACCGATACGAAAAACCTTACCCAGCTCGGCACCAACGTCGAGGCGCCACAGAACCCTGACGCAGCAGTCCTGGAGACCGTGCCGTTTTCGCGCGGCGATGGGCCGCCAGCCATCGTTCGCTTCACCTGCCCGGAATTCACTTCGCTCTGCCCGGTCACCGGCCAGCCGGACTTCGCCCACATCGTCATCGACTATGCACCCGACACGCTGCTGGTGGAATCGAAGTCGCTGAAGCTGTTCATGACCTCGTTTCGCAACCATGGCGCCTTCCATGAAGAGTGCACCATCATGATCGGCCGCCGCATCATCGCTGCGACCAAACCACTGTGGTTGCGGATTGGCGGCTATTGGTATCCGCGCGGCGGCATTCCGATCGACGTATTCTGGCAGACCGGCGCGCCGCCGGAAGGCGCATGGCTGCCCGACACCGGTGTTGCGCCCTATCGCGGACGCGGCTGAATTCTGCTGCGAGATGTCCGGCGGGACAGCAGGATCGCCAACTCTGGTTTTCAATCGCCATCAGGCGATCAACTCATCGGTCCGTTCTCACTCACACTGATATTGGCTGAGCGCCCATTCGCCGGTCACCGACAGAAGGTCCGATATCTTCCAGTCGCCGTCGACCTTTTTTCTTCCATTCCAGCCGGTGCGGATTGCCGGCAACGATAAAGGCGACGACGACCTTGGCCTCATCGCCTTTGACCGCTTCAACAGCCTTCAGGCTGTTGTCGATCTCGGCCCTGTCGTACGCCGCATTGTCGAGCGCCATGTTGGGGTCGAGGCATTCGCCCTGCCCCGATTTCCGCAGCGCATCGCTCTTGTCGAGCACCGACTTCGCGGGATCGACGAAATGGCTGCGCTGAGCCGGATCGAGCTCGAGCCCGACATGCTCGTAAAACGGTTTCACCATCGCCGTCGGCGAACCCGGCCGCAGCGGAGCTGCCCGTGCATTTTCTGCTGAGAGCGGCGCGCTGAACAGGCCCTGGCCAGCGGTGCTGCTCAAACCCGCGGCCAGCAGGCACGCAGTCGCCAGGGCCAGGGCGCGGGCCATGGCGTCACTCCGGAGTCTGGCCAGCCAGGCATTCGAGCGCACTCAGCGTCCAGCCGCTGGTCTTCGAGGTGATGTCGGCAATCTTCCACTGGCCGTCGATCTTCTTCAGCGACCAGACCATTTCGCGTTTGGATTCATCGCCTTCCGGGAAAAGGTTGAACGTCACTGTCACGTTGGCGCTGTCGCCATCCACTGCTTCAGACAGCTTCAACGTCTTGGCGACTGTCTTCTCGTCAAAATCCTGCGCGTCGAGACCGGGGGCGAAGTCGATGCAAGGCACCTCGTCCGGCTTGTTCTTCTGCGCCTGGTCGTTGAGGTCGAACAGCCTTGTCACCGGCTCGGTGAAACGGTCGCGGTATTTCGCGTCGGCCTCGAACTTGACCTCGGGCATGTAGAAGAACTTCACCGCATTGGAGGCCGGCCCGGCCAGGGCGGCCGCAGGCGCTGCGATCGAGAGAGCGGCGGCAAGCACAATCAGTCTCATCCGATAATCTCCAGGCTTTCGTGGTTTGAACCCGTTCAATACCACGAATCCATAGCGAGCGCGGTGACGTGAAGCCGCCCGAAGAAGTCAACGAGCAAGAGAGCAGCTGCTCAAGAGCTTTTGGCGAGCCAGCTCGCAAAAAGCCGCGCTTTCGAACCTGCCCTGAGATGGATTTTCAGATAAAATGCCCTGGGTGAGGGAATGTTGTCGGGTACAAGTGTGACCAGCCGGCCCTGTTCCATCAGGCTTTTGACCAATCCATCCCACCCCAAGACCGCCCCGATATCATCCTGAGCGGCCTGGAGGGCAATCATGTAGTTGTTCACGGAAAACCTGCGGCCTTTTGGGATGGTGTGTCCAAGCGCTTGAAACCACTCCGGCCAGTTCGTCCAGTCGGTTTCCTCGTTGTTCATATGAATCAAAGGCGCCTTGAGCAGATCCTCAACTCGGCCAATGCCGTGCTCGGCGGCGAATTTTGGAGTTCCAAGCGCGACAATGCGATCTTGAAAAAGTTTGTGACACTCCTCGGGACTTTCCTGCGCATCCCCGTATTGAATACTTAGATCGCAGCGGGCGGCTATTGCGGGAACGTCGCTGACGATCTGCGAGACAGTGATGGTGGGATGCTCTTCCAGAAGGCTGAGATCTTCGGTGTAAGCCATAGCGAACTGACGGCCGTCGTTGTCCGGATGGTCACGTCAGCGGTTTCCGGGCGATCGCGCATGTGAGTGACGGCGTCGGAAATCGTCTCAAGCCCGCGCTGCACGGCAACGAACAGGAACGCTCCTTTCTCAGTCAATTCGACGCCGCGGCTCAAGCGCAGGAACAGGTTGCATCCCAAGTCACCCTCAAGCGCCTTGATCTGGTGGCTGATCGCGGCGGGCGTCACATTCAATTCCTGGGCGGCGTTTTTGAAACTCGCATTTCGGGCGGCTGCCTCGAAGCAGATGAGAGCCGTCACCGAGGAGAGATCGTACGGTCTTGGCATCAACGCTTCTTCGGACCCGCTTTTTGGACGGCTCGCTGAGTGCAACAGATTAGCTGAACTAAATCGTTCTGAAAATTAGTGCTATTGCGCAAAAGGCGTCCAGGCAAGAAAATTTCATCTCAAATGTGCACGCCAACTATGGAATTCCGCATGAACGCCCCCTCGCCCTCGATCCAAGAGTTGCTAGCGCGCCGCGTCTCGGGTTATGCCCTTGAGCAGCCCTTTTACACTTCGCCGACGATTTACCAGCTCGATCTCGAGCACATCTTCTACCAGGAATGGCTCTACGCGGCTCCGGCATGCCAGCTTGCGAAAGCTGGTAGCTACGTGACGATGCGCGTGGGTGCCTATGAGGTGGTCATCGTGCGCGCCGGCGATGGTGAAATCCGCGCCTTCCACAATTCCTGCCGCCATCGCGGCTCGATGATTTGCAAGGCGCGCGAAGGCCAAGTGGCCAAACTCGTCTGCCCCTATCACCAGTGGACCTATGAGCTTGACGGCAAGCTCATCTGGGCAAATGACATGGGGCCCGACTTCGACATGTCCAAACACGGGCTGAAGCCGGTCCATCTGCGCAATCTTGCCGGCCTGATCTACGTCTGCCTGTCCGCTACGCCCCCAGACTTCGAACCGTTTGCCGACCTGGCCCTTCCCTACCTAGAGGTCCATGACCTTAACAATGCGAAGGTCGCGCATACGTCGACTATCATCGAGAAGGCCAACTGGAAGCTTGTGTGGGAAAACAACCGCGAATGCTACCACTGCAGCGGCAACCACCCGTCGCTCTGCCGCTCCTTCTCGCTCGACCCGGACGTTGCCGGGGTGTCTACCGACGGGTCGGTCTCGGCGACCCTCCAGGCGCATTTTGACCGTTGCGAAGCCTCAGGCGCGCCGGCGCAGTTCCGGCTTGGCGGCAGCGGCCAATTTCGCCTGGCGCGGATGCCGCTGCAGCAAAAGGCGGTGAGCTACACGCTCGACGGCAAGGCTGCCGTTCACAAGAATCTTGGCCGGGTGGCTCTGCCCGAAGCAGGCTCGCTGTTGATGTTCCATTATCCAACGACCTGGAGCCACTTCCTGCCGGATCACTCCTTGACCTTCCGAGTCACGCCAATCAGCGCCACGGAGACCGAGGTCACCACCACCTGGCTGGTGAACAAAGATGCCGTCGAAGGGCGCGACTACGACCTCAAGCGCCTGACCGAGGTCTGGATTTCTACCAATGATGAAGACCGTGAGATCGTCGAAACCAACCAGCAAGGGATCTTCTCTCCTGCCTATGTTCCCGGACCATATTCGCCGGTTCAGGAAAGCGGTGTGACCCAATTCGTCGATTGGTATGCGAACTGGCTTGAGCGCTCTCAGGCCTCGATGCGATTGGCCGCGGAGTGAACCAATGAACGTGGTGGCAAAACCCAGGCTGGTCTTCTGGACCGACGCGGAAGAACTCGAATGTGCCTCCTTTCTTCCGGAGGCGCCGAACGTCCTGACCTTTTGTTTCCGGTCGCCGTCCGGATCGCTGTTCAATTTTGATCCAGGGCAGTTCCTCACTTTGGAACTGCCCATTCCCGGCGGTCCGATCTACCGGACCTACACGATATCCTCATCTCCGTCGCGGCCGACCTCGCTGACCATTACCGTAAAGGCGCAGGCCGACTCTGTCGGAACGCAGTGGATGTTTGACAGCCTCCGTCCGGGCATGCGCCTGCGGGCAATTGGTCCGGGGGGCACCTTCTCGATGGCACATCAGCCAGCCGAAAAGTTTCTTTTCATATCGGCCGGCTCGGGCATCACACCGATGATGTCCATGACCACTCATCTGTATGATTCCGGGGTTGATCCGGACATCGTCTTCGTCCACTGCGCGCGCCGCCCTTCTGAGATCATCTTCCGCGAACGGCTGGAGCATATGGCGTCGCGCGTAACTGGCATCGACCTGAAATGGGTGGTTGAACAGACCGATCCATACAGGCCGTGGACCGGTTACAGAGGCATGTTCAACCAGTTGATGCTCGGACTGATGGCGCAGGATTATCTTGATCGCGAGGTGTTCTGCTGCGGGCCCGAGCCCTTCATGCAAGCCGTGCGCGAGGCGCTGGCCGGTCTCGGTTTCGACATGGCGCATTACCATCAGGAAAGCTTCCGCGCGCCGCTTCCTGAGGCCGAGAAGGTCCCGGATGACTTCGTTCCCACCGCGAACAACGAGGCCGAGATCGAATTTGTCCTATCCGGCGTCTCGGCGAAATGCGTCGAGACGGATACGATCCTGGCTGCGGCACGGGCTGCCGGTCTGGTGATCCGATCTGGTTGCAGTATGGGGATATGCGGGACATGCAAGGTTCGCAAAATCGACGGCGATGTGCATATGGTCCACAATGGCGGCATCACCGACGAAGAGATTGCCGACGGCTATATCCTTGCTTGCTGTTCTAATCCGGTTGGCCGTGTGAAAGTCGAGATATAGCAACCATTTCGCGATCTTTGATCAAGGCGCTTCTTCGAAATCGACAGCGCCTTGACGGTCCGCGGTCACCGAAGTCGATGATGAAGCTATTGATGAGTCACGCGCTTCACCCGCAAGGCGGTCTTGGCTCTTCCCTCGAGCCGCAACCCGATTTCGGGCAAGCTCAGTGATGCGTCTGATCCACCAACAGCGCCCAGAAAGCGAACAGCGGCCGATCCAGCGATCTCATTGCGTGTTTGATGCCTGGCGGATTGTAGAATGATCCACCGATGCCGGGCGAAAACCAATCCTTGTCAGCCTGCTTGAACTCGCCATGCGAAAGCACGAGGTAGGTTTCTTCCGGCGGATGATCGTGGTCGGGATACCGGACGTGAGGAGCCATCAAAGTGACGCCGAGCCACAGATCGTTTCTGTCCTCGAGACCGCCCGGGCCAAGGATCATCGCGTTGGCGTGACCGTCACGGAAATTGCTGCTGGCAGGCGGGGCGGGATTTGATTTTAGCCGCCATTCGAGCAGCGGCTCGATCGCCTTGAAGCGCTCAATCAAGTTGCGGAGCGTAGGCGGGATCGCCTCTTCCGCCAACGCCGGGCCAAGATAGGAACAGACCGGCAAACGGCTCCCGGCCTTGGTCCTTTCCAGCCCGGGAACTTCCGATTGGGCGAAGAGCTGGATGATCGATCTGCGCGATCGCAGGTCGTGTGAGAACTGGTCGAAGGCCACGAACGCTGTGTCTACAAAATATTGCAGGGCCTCACTTCTGTTCATCTTTCAGCCCTTGTTGTGAGCGGACGCTATGGTCCGCTGCCGGATGTTAGATATCTTTCGCCAGTCGCAGCGCGTCGTAGATCGCGGCGTGGGTGTTGCGAGCTGAAACGGCGTCGCCGATACGAAAGAGTTGGAATTGGCCCTGCGCATTCCGCACCACCGACTGTGGTTGCCCGGCGATGAGCTCATCTTGCGAAATCTCGCCGTGGTTGGTCGATTTCGGTTTCAGTTCGAAATAGATGTCGTCCAGCGGAATGGTGCCGTGATTGACGACAACCTGATCCACGACGCGCTGTTTGGATATGCCGCCGTAGTCACTGCCGACATTTGCAATGAGCTGATTGCCATTCTTTTCAACTGACTCGAGCCGATAGGTAACGGTGAAGGTCACATCGAGTTTTTGAAGAGACCTCATGTACGGCACGAGGTTCATAGCCATGACCTCGGGTGAGAATGACCGGTCCGGTGTCATGATTTCAACCTTCGCTCCGGCGCCGGCGAGGAATTCCGCGGCCTGGAGTGCCGCGTGGTCACCCGCGTCGTCGAAGATGAGGACATTGCTTCCCGGCTTTGCGTCTCCGGAGATGATGTCCCAAGACGACACCACGAACTCGTTGCCCTTGGAAAGGACGTCGGTGTGCGCCACCCCGCCCGTTGCGACGATGACAACGTCCGGATTTTCCGCCTCGATGGTTTCGGCTTCCGCCCAGGCATTGAACCTGATGGCCACTCCATGTTTTTCGCACTGGGCCATGCGCCAATCGATGATGCTCATCATCTCCTTGCGGCGCGGGCTCAGCGCTGTCAGCCGGATCTGCCCTCCAGGGTCGCTGGCGGCCTCGAAGACCACGACCTCGTGTCCCCGCTCACCCGCGACACGGGCGGCCTCGAGGCCAGCCGGACCTGCACCGACCACGACAACTTTCTTGCGGCTGTCGGCCTTGGCGACAATATGCGGCATGGTCAGCTCACGGCCAGTCGCGGCGTTGTGAATGCAGTATGCCGCCCCGCCCTGATAGATACGGTCAAGGCAATAGTTTGCACCCACGCAGGGCCTGATTTCGTCTTCGCGCTTTTCGATGATCTTGCGCACGATGTGTGGGTCGGTCATGTGGGCACGCGTCATGCCGATCATGTCGACCTTACCCGATGCAATCGCGTGGCGCGCTGTCGCCACATCCGGTATTTTCGCTGCATGGAAGGTTGGGAAGTTGGTTGCCGCACGAATCTCGCCGGCAAAATCAAGATGCGGCGCATTCGCCATTCCCTGAATTGGAATGACGTCCGTCAGGCCCGCATCGGTATCGATGTGCCCGCGGATCACGTTGAGGTAATCGATCAGTCCGCTTTCCTTGAGACGCTTGGAGATTTCAATGCCCTCCGACACGCCAGTGCCGCCGGGGAGACGTTCATCCGCGGTGTATCGTACGCCTAGGATAAAGTCGTCGCCGACCCGTGACCGGATCGCCTTGAAGACGTCCATGCAAAAGCGCATGCGATTATCGAGCGAACCACCATACGGACCGTCAAGTTCGTTCGTGAGAGGAGACACGAACTGGTCGATCAAGTGGCCATAGGCCTCGAGTTCGACGCCATCCATCCCGCCTGCCTTCATTCGCTCAGCGGCGTCCGCAAAGTCCTTGATGATGCGTTCGATATCCCAGTCTTCAATTTTCTTGGGAAACGCGCGGTGGGAGGCTTCACGATGATGGGACGGCGCCAGAACGGGAAGCCAGTCACCTTTATCCCAGCGTGTACGCCGTCCAAGATGGGTTAGCTGGATCATGATGGCGGCGCCCTCTTCGTGCACCGCATCTGTCATCTGCCTGATCCACGGCACGATCTCGTCCTTGTAGGCGAGCAGGTTGTTGAAAACCGGGGGACTGTCCTTCGAGACGGCCGCGGACCCGGCTGTCATCGTCATCGCCACACCGCCCTTCGCCCTTTCAACCGTGTAGGCAAGATAGCGCTCCTTCGGCATCCCGTCCTCGGGATAAGCCGGCTCGTGGGAGGTCACGATGATGCGATTGCGCAGGGTCAAATGCTTGAGTTTGTACGGCTGCAGAAGGGGATCGCTCGACATCTGACGGACTCCGGGCTGAGATGGCAGGTGCGAACGCTATCGAAAATGTACATGCATGTCAAGTTTCTCTTCTGAGAGGTAGATAGAATCGACATTGCTGTACATTTTGCTGGTTTTCACTTTGATATTTTGGTAGGCTGATCACTCATGGAGCAAATTTCGAACGATAGCGGATGGCGCGGATCGCCGGAGGGGTGGCTTGAAGCCGCCTACGACCTGCTTCTTGAATCCGGCGTCGACACGGTGAGAATATCGCCACTGGCCAAGAAATTGGGCCTGTCGCGCACCAGCTTCTATTGGTTCTTCAAGGATAGAGAAGAATTGTTGGCTGCCCTCGTGACCCGTTGGCGGGACAAGAACACCGGCAACCTCGTCAAGCAGGCTGAGGCATATGCCGAGACGGTCGCCGAAGCGATGCTGAACGTTTTCGACTGCTGGCTCGACAAATCCTTGTTCGATTCCCAGTTCGAGTTCGCAGTCAGAAGCTGGGCGCTTCAATCCCCTGACATTCTGGCGGAGGTGCAGAAAGCCGACCAGACGCGTCTCGATGCGTTGAGCCAGATGTTTGTCCGCTTTGGTTACGACGAAGGCTCAGCCGATGTTCGAGCGCGCACCATCTACCTCGTGCAGATCGGCTACATCTCAATGCAGACCAGCGAAGATCTCGCGGACCGCATGAAGCGCATTCCCGGCTACGTGGAGATTTTTACAGGTAAGGCCCCGCGGAAGCGCGAGCTCGACCGATTCTTCGCCAGACACGGCCATTCGGCGGGCTGAGGAAGCGTTTCGCCAATGGGTGAACCCTTGAGCATCGGAATAATCGGCGGAAGTGGCTGGCTTGGACGCGCTATCGCCGAGGCCATCATTGATGCGCAAACAGTCGCCGCAGAGCACCTGACGCTCTCTCATCGAAGTGGGAAACCCGACTTTCTGCCAAACGCTTCATGGACCAGGGACAACCAGGAACTGGTGGATCGATCTGATGTCATCATCGTCTCGGTCCGGCCCCAGGATTGGCCTGCCATCGACATTACTGCGTCCGGCAAGCTCGCCATGTCGGTTATGGCCGGGATCACTCTCGACCAACTGGCGGGACGTCTTAAAACCGACCGCGTCATCCGCACGCTTCCGAATGCAGCGGCAGAGGTGCGGAATTCCTATACTCCCTGGATAAGCTCTCAGGGCGTCACCGCCGATGACCGCAATGTCGTTCGCCGGATTCTGGAGGCCTGTGGCGCGGCCGATGAAGTCAAAACAGAAGCAGATATCGACTATTTGACGGGCCTCACCGGATCCGGTCCAGCCTTTCCGGCGCTTTTGGCGGCGGCGATGATGGACGACGCCGTCAGCCGAGGAATGGATCCAGATATTGCCCGGCGGAGCGTCAGCGCGGTGCTTGTTGGAACCGGAAAACTCCTCGAGGCTCGTCCAGACAATCCCAAAGATATCGTCCAGACCTTCCTCGACTACCGCGGCACCACCGCGGCAGCGATCGAAGCCATGCGCGCAGCCGGGTTTGAATCTGCCGTGGCAGACGGCCTTGCCGCGGCGCTCCAGAAATCCGTGACTATGGGACAAGCCACCTGACTGCCGAACGAGCCGGGCCTCCCTCCGACCGCTGGTGAGAACTATGTCAAAACTCTTTCCGCATCTGTTTTCACCTGTAAAGCTAGGCAGCCGCACGCTGCGAAACCGGATCGTGTTCGGGGCTCATACCGCCAACATGGCCGAAAACGGCGTGCCGACCGAACGACACGTTGCCTACTATGCCGAGCGAGCGCTCGGTGGGGCCGGCATGATTGTTGTCGAACCCATGCCCGTCCATCAGGCCGCCGTCCTGACACGCGGCAATTTTCGACCTGGCGACGATAGCGTCATTCCTCATTTCCAACAGGTCACGCGCGCGATCAAGGACCACGGGGCGATCGCCATCCAGCAGCTCTATCACGTCGGAGCGCACGGGGATTCGGACAACTCATTTCACGCGCATTGGTCGCCCTCGGGCCTGCCGAGCTATCATGACAGCGACGGTTCCCACGCCATGTCCGAGGGTGAGATTTGGGAAACCATCGACAGCTTCGTTCAGGCGGCGCGCCGCTGCCAGGAAGCCGGTTTCGACGGCGTCGAAGTCTGGGCTGCTTATCTCGGACTGGTCGATCAGTTCTGGACGCCCTGGACAAACCGACGCGAGGACCAATGGGGAGGGTCGCTCGACAACCGCACGCGAATCTCGCGCGAAATCCTAACCCGCATCCGCGAAAGATGCGGCCTCGATTTCATCATTGGACTCTCGGTCAGCGACGAACCTGACTACACAGTCGCGCTCAGTCGCCAGGAACTGGCGGAGATCATTCGGCTGCATGATGAGCAGGGGCTGATCGATTACGTGACCTGCGGCACCGGTAGCTACCTCGATTTCTACAAGATAATGCCGACGTTTCTCTATCCGGAGAAGCTTGGCGCCGATCTTGCTAAGACCCTCAAGGCCGTGGTCAAGACGGCCCTCGTGGTCGCCGAAAGCCATATCAGGACGCCTGAAAACGCCGAAACCGTGCTCGGCGAGAAAGCTGCAGACCTGGTGTCGATCGTCCGGGGCCAGATCGCCGACCCGCATCTGGCACGCAAAGCCGCGGCAGACCGGCCCGAGGATGTGCGCGGATGCATATCCTGCAACCAGATGTGCTGGGGCCGTCGTTCCCGCGACTACTGGATCAGCTGCCTTATCAATCCCTCTGCGGGGCGCGAGTTTGAATGGGGTGGTGACCGGTTCACGTCCGCTGCCATCAAGAAACGGGTGCTTGTCGTCGGCGGCGGTCCCGCCGGCCTCGAGACGGCTCGGGTTGCCGCCGAGCGAGGTCACGACGTGGTGCTGGCTGAAGCCTCCAGTAGGCTGGGCGGAAACTTTCTGCTCGCCGGGCTGCAGCCGCGCCGCGGGCAAATCCTCGACCTTCTCGGGTGGTATGAACGCCAGCTTGACAAGCTGAACGTCGACGTTCGACTCAACACCTACGTCGAGGCTTCGGAAATCGCCTCTTTCCAAGCTGATACCGTCATCCTGGCCACGGGATCGGTGTCTCCCGAAACCGGATTTCAGAAGGCTCTGCCGGCAATGCCAAGCCTGCCAGGCATAGAAAAGGGCAATGTTTTCTCGATCGAGTCCGTTATGGCCCGCCATGCACGACCAGGTAAGCGCGTGCTTTTGCTCGACGAGGGCGGAGGCTGGCGCGGTTGTGGCACGGCCTGGAAACTTGCCGAGGATGGCCATCAAGTGACCATTCTCACGCCCGATCCGTTGGTCGGCAAGGAACTGCAGCGGACGGCTGCCGATTTCCCGCTGCGACGGACATTGCGCCAGCTTGGCGTCACATGGCTGTTGGATGTCAGCGTGCTGGAATGGCACGGGGACGGCGTGACCATCGTTGACCACAACACGCGTGAAGAAAGCTTCGTGCCGGGCGATTGCCTTGTACTTGCAACCACCAATGTGGCGGCGAATTGGCTGGCGAAAGAGTTGGAAAGCACGTCCCAGCCTTTCATGGAGGTCGGCGACGCCGTCGCTCCGCGCCAGGCGCCCTACGCCTTCCACGAAGGACGGAAAGTTGCCTTGCGGCTATGACACGCGGACGTTGTGCTTGCGATTCATGAAGTCCTTGGCGGTCTCGACCGCCACGGCTGCGTCGCGGCAATAGGCGTCGGCGCCGACGGCCTTGCCGAATTCCTCGTTGAGCGGCGCGCCGCCGACCAGCACGACGTAGTCGTCGCGGATGCCCTTTTCCTTCATCGTGTCGATGACGACCTTCATGTAGGGCATGGTCGTCGTCAGCAGCGCCGACATGCCGATGATGTCAGGCTGGTGCTGTTCGATGGCGTCGAGATATTTTTCCACCGCATTGTTGATGCCGAGGTCGATGACGTCGAAGCCGGCGCCCTCCATCATCATGCCGACAAGGTTCTTGCCGATGTCGTGGATGTCGCCCTTGACGGTGCCGATCACCATCTTGCCCTGCTTCGGCGCGCCGGTGGCGACAAGCAGCGGACGCAGGATGAACATGCCCGCCTTCATCGCGTTGGCCGACAACAGCACTTCCGGCACGAACAGGATGCCGTCGCGGAAATCCTCGCCGACGATGCGCATGCCTTCGACCAGCGCCTCGGTCAGCACCTTGTAAGGCGCCCAGCCGCGCTCGAGAAGGATGTTGGTGCCTTCCTCGATCTCTTCCTTCAGCCCGTCATAAAGGTCGTCGTGCATCTGCTGCACGAGTTCGTCGTCGGAAAGCTCGGAAAGGATGATCTCGTCGTCGGCCATGTTTGACGCACTCACTGATTTCAATAGCTTGCGGTCCGCCGGCACCTGTTTTCTGCAACGGGTGCCGGCGGGTATTGCCAGTCTTGGGAGCTAACTCAGGCGTCCAGCCAGACGTTCTGGAAGTCCATTTGGTAGGTCTGGTGCATTCCGTAATTCTTCACCTTCTTGCTCATGTGGCAGTAGAGCTTCTGCCAGAACGGCTGGATGATGACGCCGGAATCCTGCAGGATCTGCTCCACGTCTTTCATCACCTCCTTGCGCTTGGCAGGATCAGCCAGCGAGAGCGCCTGTTTCAGCTTGGCGTCGAAATCCGGGTTGGCATAGGCCGTTTCGTTCCAGGCCTCGCCCGAGCGATAGCCGAGCGCCAGCACCTGGACGCCGAGCGGGCGCATGTACCAGATGGTCATCGAGTACGGATACTTCGTCCAGTCATTCCAGAAGGTCGAGCCCGGCAGCACCGTACGCTTCACCTTGATGCCGGCATCGCGCAATTGGCCGGCGATCGCATCGCCGGTGTTCTTCTGCCATTCGTCCTCGACGGTGATCAGCTCGTGCTCGAAGTCGGCCTGCCCGGCATCCGCCATCAGCTTCTTGGCGGCGGCGGCGTCGCGTGTCTTCTTGGGCAGCGGATAGTATTCGGGATGGATCGGGGCGACGTGGTGGTTCTCGCCGACGGTGCCGAGCCCGGCGTAGCCGAGCTGCATGACGGCATTGTTGTCGACAGCCATCTGCAGCGCATTGCGTACTCGCTGGTCGTCATAGGGCTTGTGGGTGATGTTGGTGCGGGCAACGAGCGTCGTCGCCGTCGCAACCTCTGATTTCACCAGATCCATCTGGTCGAGGATGTCGATGAAGTCGGCGGGTGTCTCGAAATTGACGTCGATCTCGCCGGATTCGAAGGCATTCACCGAGGCGTTAAAGTCGGTGCCGTAGTCGATGAATTCGACGCTGTCGAGCGGCGCTTCACCGCCCCACCACTTGCCGTTCTCGCGACGCTTGACGACCGCCTTCGTACCTACTTCATAGGACACCAGTTCGAAGGGTCCGGTACCGATTGGCTTCTTGATCGGGTCGGCGCCATCCTTGTCGAAGTCGCGATGCACGACCAGAGCCGGATAGTCGGTGAAGCCCGGTATGATCGCGATGTCGGGTTCGGACAGCTTCAGCTTGACCGTGTGGTCGTCGACCTTGGTGATGGCGCCATCCCTGGCCTTGCCGGTTTTTGCGTCGATCAGCGCACCGACGCGCGCGGCCATTGAATTGCCGGAAGCACCCTTCTCGCACCAGCGGTTCAGATTGGCGACCACGTCATCGGCGTTGAAGGCATCGCCATTGTTCCAGGTGATGCCTTTGCGCAGATGCAGTGTGTATTCGGTGGCGTCGTCATTGACGTCCCAGCTTTCGAGCAGGACCGGCTCGAACGTGAACTGGTGCGTATAGCGGACGAGCGGCTCCAGCCAAGTCCGGGTGACGTTTGCCATCTCGGTCCAGTCATAGGTGCGCGGATCCTTCTGCGCCTTGACCGACATCGCGACACGCAGCGTTCCACCCTTTTTCGGTTCGTCGGCCAGGGCCTTTGTCGGCGCGGCAAGGCCGATCATGCCATAGGCGAGAGCCGTCGACGCGCCGAAAGCACTGGCCAGCGCCAGGAATTCGCGCCGGTCCATGCGGCCTGCACGCGTCTCTTTCGCCATTGCCTCGATAGCGCCCGGCACGCGGTCGCCATTGCTTCTGAAGAATGTCATTTTTTTCTCCCTTTTTGTTCCCGTTGGTTGTTCGTCCGTCGCGTCAACTGACGCTGTTTGGCAGCGCCTCCTCGCGCCGCGCAATGAAATCCGTCAGCCCCTCGGCGATGCCCTCATCAAGTTTCGGCTCCTGATAATCCGCCAGCATGTTGCGCGCTTTCTCGCGACCGCGTGTGTCGTGATCCTTTGCGCCTTCTGCCTTCCACTGTTCGTACGAATTGAAGTCCATGATCGAGGGTATGAAGAAGGCCGACTCGAAATGTTCGAGCGTGTGTTTGGTGCCGAGGAAGTGGCCCTGCGGGCCCACCTCGCGGATTGCCGCCATCGCCTCCTTGAAATCGTCGAACGGAAGCCCGCCGGCATATTTGTACCAGCCGACAAGCTGTTCGCAGTCCGTCGCGAATTTTGAATAGCCGCAGCTCAGGCCGGCCTCCAGCCACCCGGCGGAGTGCCAGATGTAGTTGGCGCCGGAGAGGATGGCGGCATGCATCAGCATGTTCGCCTCGTAGCCCGCCTGGGCGTCATTGAGCTTCGACCCGACGTGGAAGCCCGAGGTGCGCCACGGCAACCGGTATTTGCGTGCCAGAGCTCCCATGAGATACATCATCTGGGCGGCCTCCGGCGTGCCGCCCATCGGGGCGCCGGTCTTCATGTCGACGGTGACCATGAACTGGCCGTAGATCTGCGGCGACCCCGGACGCAGCAGCTGCGTGAACGCGACACCCGCCAGCGCTTCCGCATTGACCTGCGCGACCGCTCCCACGGCAGACGCAGAAGTAGAGGCGCCGCACAGCGCGAAGGGCGCCAGGATCAGCGGCTGGTTGCTGCGCGCATAGACCTTCATCGCATCCAGCATGGTGGCGTCCCACACCAGCGGCGAATTGCAATTGGTGATCGACACCAGCACCGGATTGTCGCGGACATAGTCCTCGCCAAACACGATGCCCGCCATCGCCATGGTGTCTTCGGCTCGCTCCTTTGATGTCACGATGCCCATGAACGGCTTGTCGGAATGCTTCAGCGCCGAATGGATGATGTGGAGGTGACGCTTCGGCACCGCAATTTCCATCGGCTCGCAGATGACCGAACTCGACGAGTGCAGCGCCGGCGCCATGTAGGCGAGCTTGTGGAAATTCTTGAGGTCGGCGAGCGTGCCATAGCGCCTGACATTGTCGAGGTCGCGCACGTAGGGCGCCCCGTACATCGGCACGAAGATGGAATTCTTGCCGCCGACGCGGACGGTACGCTGCGGGTTGCGGGCATTGAGGGTGAATTCCGACGGGACCTTCGACACCAGCTCCATCAGGAGCGCGCGGTCGATCCGGACACGTGTCTCGGAAACATCGGCTCCGGCCGCCTTCCACAGGGCGATGGCCTCGTCGTCGCGGAACTCGCAGCCAACCTCTTCGAGGATCAGGAGCGACTCCTGGTGGATCAGCTCCACCGCCTCGTCCGGGACCATCTCATACACAGGAATCTTGCGGACCAGGGTCGGAAACGACGCCATGGGAATTCCCCGCAGCGTCTTGCGCCCCACGCGGCCACCCGCTCGACGGTTGGTGTGTTCGGTGACTTCGGCGGCCGGTGCGTTCATTGAAAACTCCATCCTCCCAGAGTCAGTCAACTTAGCGAGACAAAATACAGCTGTGACGCTGGAAAATCCTGATCTCTTGTATAAGTTCAGCTTATGCGAAGCCTGCGCCACCTGCTGCCGTCCGCCGGCAGCCTGATCGTTTTCGAAGCCGCCGGGCGGCTGTCGAGTTTTACCGCCGCCGGGCGAGAGCTTGGCATGACGCAGGCTGCGGTGTCCTATGCAATCCGCGGGCTTGAAGAGCAGCTCGGCGCGAAACTCTTCCAGCGTCGCCATCGACAAGTCAGCCTGACCGAAGCCGGTGACCGCTTTCACGCCGACGTCTCGCTTGGCCTGTCGCACATCCGCAAGTCGGCGGAGGATTTGCGCCTACAGGCGACCGGCGGCCATGTGACGCTTGCCGCGTCGACGGCTTTCGGCTCGTTCTGGATGATGCCGCGCCTGCAGCAGTTCCGCGACGAACTGCCGGGCATCGACCTGCGCATCCAGACCGCCGACCGCGATCTCGACATCATCGCCGAGGGCATCCCGCTCGCTGTGCGCGGTGGCGAGCCCCGGGAATGGCCGGACTATCATTCACTGCGACTGGCCGACGAGGAGATATTCCCCGTCGCCGGCGTGAGCTATGTGGCACGGTTCGGGCTGCCGGAAACCGTCGAGGATCTTCAATCGCACCGGCTCATCCATCTCGAAGAGCCGTTTCGCGAGGCCGCGAGCTGGGACGAGTGGTTCGCCTCGGCCGGGGTCAACATCACCGATGCCGGGCGCGGATTGCGCATCAACGACTATGCGCTGGTGATCCAGGCGGTCATGGAAGGGCAAGGCATTGCGCTCGGCTGGGGCCACCTCGCCGAGCGCCTGCTGGCGTCAGGACTGCTCGTGCGTGCGACCGGCCACACGATGACGACCGGCAAGGGCTTTCATGTCATCTGGTCGAGAACCCGCGACCTCAGCGACAATGCTCGCAAGGTGCGGGACTGGCTGGCCGCGCAGGCGTGAGGCTCCCATTAATGCTCAATCAACCGTCACGACGATCTTGCCGAATTGCTCGTTCGACTCGAGAAAGCGATGCGCTTCGACGATCTGCTCGAATGAAAAGGTTTTGGCGATTACCGGCTTTAGCGAACCCGACATCAATCCGTCGAGGATGAACGCCTTGGCAGCTTCCAACTTCACCGGATCGCCAGTGATCTCGTGGACGAGATAGCCGCGCAGCGTCAGCGTCTTGGCCAGCACATCGAACAGCGGGAACGGCGTCGGCTCGGGGCTCAAGCCGCCATATTCGATGAGAATGCCATCCCGTGCCATCGCCGCCGTCAGAGGTTCGAAAATCGGGCCGCCGACTGCGTCGAAAACCACTCGGATGTTGTCCGGACTGGCGATTTCCTTCAGCCGGGCTTCCAGATCTTCGTCCGCTGAAGCGACGACATGGGCCGCCCCGAACTTGAGCAGGGCCTCTCTCTTGGCAGATGTCCGCGTCACCGCGATCGCGGTCGCACCAACGATGTTGGCAATCTGGATCGCGGCAAGTCCGACACTGCTCGATGCCGCGGTAATGACGACGAAGTCGTCTCTGCTGAGCTTGGCAATGTCGATCAGTGCGCCATAGGCGGTGAGATATTGCATCCAGACGGCTGCCGCCTCTTCCCAGGTAAGCGATGGCGGGTGCTTGGCCACGAGATGGGCGGGATATGTGGCGATCTCACCATAGGCGGGCCAGCGGGCCATCGATAATGGCGGCACGACGCTGACGGCGTCACCTGGCGCAAAACCGTGCACGGCTTCGCCGACCGCTTCGACGACACCCGCTGCCTCAAGGCCAAGACCGGAAGGCAACGGCGGCGTCTGGATATAAGTGCCCGAACGCAGCAGCGCCTCGGCCCGGTTGAGACCCAATGCCTTGACCCGGATCTGAATCTCGCCCCGACCGAGCGCGGGAATATCGAGATTCTCGATGCGCAGAACCTCGGGACCACCATGCTCATGAAAGCGAACAACACGTGCCATGCGGCCATAACTCCAAAATATTTGAACCGAATACGCTATGCCATCGGCCATCCGGCAGATAAATGCTTGCTTGGGCAAGACAGTAGAAACTGGGAGTTTTGAATATGGATCGCCTTACGAGCATGGCCGTGTTCGTCAAAACCGTCGATCTCGGCTCGTTCGCGGCGACTGCTGCCGCTCTCGATCTGTCCGGACCGATGGTCGGCAAGCATGTCCGGTTTCTCGAGGAGCGTCTGGGCGTGCGCCTCATCAACCGGACCACACGCCGCCAGAGCCTGACCGACTTCGGGCGCGCCTACTATGAGCGCTGCCGGATGGTACTCGCTGAAGCCGAAGCTGCGGATGCACTGGCGGCCGATCAACTTTCCGAACCACGCGGAAAGCTGCGCGTCATCATGCCCGGACACTTCGGCCGGCGCTGCGTTGCCCCGATCCTGCTGGAGCTTGCGCAGCGATATCCCGCTCTGGAACTCGACCTGTCTTTCAGCGATCCCATCGCCGATCTTGCAGAGGATGGCTGCGATCTTGCCATCCGGACCGGCAATCTGGAGGATCAGGCCGGCGTGATGGCGCGTCGCGTCGCGCGCCAGCGCATGGTCGTCTGCGCGTCGCCATCCTATCTCGAGATGCACGGGCAGCCACGGCGGGTAGAGGATCTCGGCAGCCACCAGACCATCATCTACCGCCGTTCGGGCCGTGTCGTTCAACCGTGGCTGTTTCCGCGTGATGGCCAGCGTGCGCTGGAGGTCATGCCGGTCAGCCGGCTGCGGCTCGACGACCTCGCTGCGATCGCCGATGCTGCGGCAGCCGGCATGGGGCTCGCCTGGCTGCCATACTGGCTGGTGCGTGAGTGCATTCAGGCCGGTGCACTTGTCGTGCTGTTGCCGGAACAGCCGGGATTTCTTTACGACGCCTATGCGCTCTGGCTGCAGACGCCTCACTTGCCGCTGAAGGTCCGCCTTGCCGTCGACGCGCTGGCAGCGGCACTGCCCAGGCTGATGACGTGAAATGCAGGAGCACGGTGAGCGGCGCGGATTCCTGAATTCGCCCCTCCCGCTTGGGCGACGAATCCGCGTATAGTACCCCCATGCCCATTCGCCAGCTTTCCGAAACGATGATCAACCAGATCGCCGCCGGCGAAGTCATCGAGCGTCCGGCAAGCGTGGTCAAGGAACTGGTCGAGAACGCACTCGATGCCGGCGCTGGGAGAATAGAGATCGTCACCGCCGGCGGTGGGCTGAACCTGATCCGCGTCACCGACGATGGCTCAGGCATTCCGGAAAAGGAACTCCCGCTGGCGATCGCACGCCATTGCACCTCGAAGCTCGCCGATGACATTCACGACATCCACTCGCTCGGCTTTCGCGGCGAAGCGCTGCCGTCGATCGGCTCGGTGGCGCGGCTGTCGATCCGCTCGCGCACCGCCAACGGCGACAGCGCCGCCGAGATCGGCATCGAGGGCGGGCGCGTGTCCGCCGTCAAGCCGGCGGCCGCCAATCGCGGCACCACGGTCGAGGTGCGTGACCTGTTCTTCGCCACGCCGGCGCGGCTCAAATTCATGAAGGGCGAGCGCGCCGAAAGCTCGGCGACCAGCGACGTGATCAAGCGTATCGCCATCGCTTTCCCGGCCGTGCGCTTCACGCTGGCCGGCTCCGACCGCTCGACGCTGGAACTACCGGCGACCGACGACAGCCCGGAAGGCCGGTTGCGCCGCGTCGCGCAAGTGATGGGCGCCGACTTTCCGGCCAACGCGATCGCCATCGACGCCATGCGCGACGGTGTGCATCTTGCCGGCCACGTTTCGATACCATCCTTCAGCCGCGCCAACGCGCTGCAGCAATATGCCTATGTCAACGGCCGGCCGGTGCGCGACAAGCTGATTGCCGGCGCCATCCGGGGCGCCTTCGCCGACGTGCTGCCGCGCGACCGCCATGCGGTGACGGTGCTGTTCCTGACGCTCGATCCGGCCATCGTCGACGTCAATGTCCACCCGGCCAAAGCCGACGTCCGCTTCCGCGATCCGGGGCTGGTGCGCGGGCTGATCGTCGGCGCCATTCGCGAGGCGCTGGCCAATGCCGGCATCCGTGCCGCCACATCAGGAGCGGCCGGCATGATGGCGGCATTCCGGCCAGGCGCAGCATCCTATGCGCATCCAGGACCGGCCAACGGCCATCGCAGCTACGAAGCGGCCTACCGGGCCTCCGGCTTCGCCGGTTTCGATCCGGCCCGCTCGCCGCAACGGCCGCTGGATGCAGGATCTGCAAATGGCGGCTTCGGCGAAAACGATCAGGCGGCGTTCGCTGCCGGTTCGCTTCACAGCGCCGACGCGCGCGCCGGACAAGACGAAGCGGCGGAGACGCTGCTCGGCATGGCGCTGGGTGCCGCACGCGCCCAAGTACACGAGAACTACATCGTCGCGCAGACCAGGGATTCGCTCGTCATCGTCGACCAGCATGCGGCGCATGAGCGGCTGGTCTACGAGGCGCTGAAGAACGCATTGCATGCGCGCGCCGTGCCGTCGCAGATGCTGCTTTTGCCCGAGATCGTCGATCTGCCGGAAGAGGATGCAGAGCGGCTAGCCTTGCATTCCGAAACGCTGGCCCGCTTCGGCCTCGCCGTCGAACGCTTCGGCCCGGGTGCGGTCGCGGTGCGCGAGACGCCGTCGATGCTCGGCGAAACCAATGTCCAGCAGCTGGTGCGCGACCTTGCCGACGAGATCGCCGACAACGACACCGTCGACACGCTGAAAGAGCGGCTGGACAAAATAGCCGCGACCATGGCCTGCCACGGCTCGGTGCGTTCCGGCCGCCTGCTCAAGCCGGAAGAGATGAACGCGCTGCTGCGCCAGATGGAGGCGACGCCCGGGTGCGGCACCTGCAACCACGGCCGCCCGACCTATATCGAGCTCAGGCTCGCCGACATTGAGAGGTTGTTCGGGCGGCGGTGAAGGGCTCGCAGGGCGCAGCCCCCACCCGGACCTTCGGTCCGACCTCCCCACAAGGGGGAGGTAGGAAGCCTAGCCGCGGACGCCTCGCAAGGAACTTACCCTCCCCCTTGTGGGCCCTTGTGGGCCCTTGTGGGCCCTTGTGGGGAGGGTCGCTGCAAAGCAGCGGGGTGGGGGTCTGAAAAAGAGCCGCTGTATAGCGGCTCTTTTCGTGTCAAGAGACAGCCACAACCCTCTGATTCAACGCTTCAAATTCACCACGATGACGCCGCCGAGCGCCAGCGCGCCTCCGATGATGCCGAGCAGCGTCGGCACCTCGCCCAGCCAGAAGAAGCCGATCAGCGTCGCCACCGGCGAAACCAGGTAAAGGAAGTTCGAGGCGCGCGCCGCCGGCAAACGCGAGAGCGCGGTTGCCCAGGCGGCGTAGGCGATGAGGCTCGGCACGATGCCGAGAAAGACGACGGCGCCGAGACCGGCGGTGTCGGCAACTGCCGCCTGCGCCAGGCCGTTCGGCAGGAAGGGCAGCAGGCAGAGCGCGCCGAGCACCATGTTCGAGGCCGAAATGGTCAGCGGATGATGGCTGGCAAACAGCGGCTTTTGCACGATGGTGTTGACCGCCGAGCACAGCGCCGAGCCGAGGACCAGCAGCGCGCCATTGTTGAAATGCAACCCTTGCCCCTCGCCCATCGCGATGATGCCGATGCCGGCGAAGGACAGCAATGTGCCGGCCCAGGCCAGGCCCGAGAAGCGTTCGCCAAGCAGCGCCATCGCCATGATCGCGGTGAAGATCGGGCTGACATTGATGATGAAGCCGGCGGCACCAGCCGAGACGGTCAGTTCGCCGAAATTGAGCATCGCCGTGTACAGCGCAACGAAGACGGCGCCGCCGAAGGCAAAGCGCCATAATTCATCGAGCCGGGGCAGCGCCGGCCGCTTGACGGCGAGGAAGATCGCCGCCGGCACCGCCGCGATGGCGAAGCGCAGCGCGCCAAGTTCCAGCGGCCCGAAAGCAACGAGGCCGGCACGGATCGCCGGAAAGGCGGAGGCCCAGCCGACCACTGTCAACGCCACCGCAATGGCCGCCGTGGTGTCGATCCGCTGTGTCGTATTCAACGTGCCGGTACAAGCGTTCATTTCATTATTCCCGCGTTTCATGCTCTCAACATACAAAGCGCCTTTCCCGATCGGTTGACAAACGACCAAATCGAGGGTCAGCTGTGACTATGGATCACAGCTCAGACGCGATGCTGCCGCTCGAAACCCTGCGCGCCTTCGACGCCGCGGCACGGACCGGCAGCTTTTCGGCCGCTGCCGAAAAACTCAATCTCACCCATGGCGCCGTCAGCCGGCAGATCGCCAAGCTCGAGGATTGGCTCGGACTGAAAGTGTTCGATCGCGGCGCGCGTGGAGTGTCGCTGACGATCGAAGGCAACCGCCTGCATCTGCGCACCACTGAGGCCTTCGCGCTGATATCGAGCAATTCGGACCGCTGGATCGAGCCGCGCGGCACCGCCGTGGTGCGGCTGACCTCGATCCCCTCGGTCAGCGGGCTGTGGCTGATGCCGCGCATGGCGGCGCTGGAAAGCAATCCGTCCAGGCTGCGCATCGTGCTCGACGTCGATATCCGCCAGGCGGACCTTGCCGACGAGGGCATCGATCTGTCGATCCGCTGCGGACGCGGCCGCATCCCCGGCCGCGTCTCGGTGCAGCTGTTCGAGGAACATGTGTTTCCGGTCGCCTCGCCGGACCTCGCCCGCGAGATCGGCCGAGGCGACCCTGCCCGGCTGCTCAAATTCCCGCTGATCAACGATTCCGACGCCTCGGCCTGGCGTGCCTGGTTTGCCGCACAGGACATCGACTATCGCCCGCGTCCGCAGGACCGCCGTTTCGAGGACTACAATCTGGTGCTCGGCGCCGCAGCCCATGGTCTCGGCATCGCGCTGGCGCGGCCGCCGATGACCGAGGATCAACTGAAGTCTGGCCGTATCATCGAAGTCGACGAGCGCGTTGTCCTCAGCCCGATATCCTACTGGCTCGACCGGCCAATCGGGCGCCCGCGCGCCGCCGCAGCCGAGCTTGCCCGGCGCATCGCGGCCCAGGCCGGACTGGCGGCGGAAAAGATCGAGGGTTTCATCGCAGCCGAGCAGTAAGATGCGGGGCATCCACTTTGCCGGCCTGCTCGGCTGGTTGCCGTCCGAAACGAAGCCGACTGAAGCCAATCTTGCCTCGCTCCGAGCTTGACCTTGCCGGCATTTTGTGGCGATGACATCGTCATGAACCTTGGCTCCATGTCATGATGAATCGCTTTGAAGGCCCCGGCGGCAAGGAAGCCCGTATCCGCTACCTGGACGGCGACTTCCAGGTGACCAGCCCCGGCGCCTTCGTGCGCTGTGCGGTCACCGGCGAAAGCATCCCGCTCGATGAGCTCAAATACTGGAGCGTCGCCAGGCAGGAGCCCTATGTGAGTGCCGCGGCCTCGCTGCGCCGCGAGATCGAGGCACATCCCGAACTGCGCAGCCGGCGCTAAACCGGTTACGCAGAATGAGACCCGATCTGTAGCGGTCCTTCGCGCCCCCTCTGCCTGCCAGCATTCCGCAAAAGGTTCTGCCGTCGCGACTCTCGAAAGCCCCTGGATCAGCCCTGCAGCTTGCGCTGCCGCCAGGCATCCAGCGTCTCGTCGATGATGCGTTCGGGCACGTGGTCGGGATCGAACACGGTGTCGATCTCCAGCACATCGAGCTGTCCGAGGAAATCGGCCGACGCGGCATCGTGGCGCAGCCGGGCGGCGTCCTTGGCGGTGGTGATGAGGCCAAGTCCGGCACCTCGCGCTGTCGTCGCCAGTTCGGCCAGTTCGTCCTTGCCATAGAAATGATGGTCCGGAAACGACCGGGCCAGCGCAACCTCGCCGCCGGCCTGACGGACCGTGTCGAAGAATTTGTCGGGATGGCCGATCCCGGCAAAGGCCAGATATCGCTTGCCGGCCAGCCCCGCCTTGCTGGTTGGCCGCGTATGCGCCTCGAAGATCGGCCGACCGGCGCGCGCCGCCTGGCGAACGACGGCATCGGCAGCAAGGCCCTCGCCCATCTTCAGCAGTGCGCTGGTGAAAACCAGTTGGTCGACGATGCCAGCCCTGAGCGGACCGCCGGGAATGACGCGGCCGTTGCCGACGCCGTAGCGTGCGTCGACGACGACCAGCGCATAGTCGATGTGGATGCGCGCGCTCTGGAAACCGTCATCCATGATCAGGAAATCACAGCCATGCTTTTCCAGCAGGAGGCGTGCGCCGGCGGCACGGTTCGGCGTCACTGCGACCGGCGCATGCTTAGCCAAAAGCAGCGGCTCATCGCCGACATGCTTGGCGGCATCATGATGCGGATCGACGACATGCGGCCGCGCGAAGGAACCGCCATGGCCGCGCGACAGGAAACCTGGATTGAGCTGCATGCGCCTGGCTTGCCGGGCCAGTGCGATCGCCACCGGCGTCTTGCCGGTGCCGCCGACGGTGAAGTTGCCGACGCAAAGCACCGGCGCCTCGATCTTCTCGCGCGCCGCCGAGCGCATGCGGCGACCGGCAACCAGCGCATAGACCGCCGACAGCGGCGCCAGCGCCAGCGCCCGCCAGTCCGGTTCTTCCCACCAGAAGGGGGGCGCTTCGCTGGCCATCTTAACGGCCGTTGGCGCCCTTGAGGCGCGATTTGACGACCAAAGGCTGAATGTAGGGTTCGAGCGACTTCAAGGTGAGCGCCAGCGCGCCGCGCATCTCTTCGACAGTCGCCGCACCCGCCGCCATCATCTCGTGGCGAGCCACCTCGTTGGTCAAAAGGAAATTGACGGCGCCGGCCAGCATGTCGCGGTCGCGCACCAGCTTGGCGCCGCCGCTGTCGAGCAAGCGCTGATAGGTCTCGCGAAAATTCTGGACGTTGCGGCCGGCCAGCACCGCCGTGTCGAGCATGGCCGGCTCCAGCGGGTTCTGGCCACCCTCCGAGGTGAGCGAACGGCCAACGAAGGCGATCTCCGTCAGCCGGAGATAAAGCCCCATCTCGCCCATCGTGTCGCCGAGCAGAATGTCCGTATCGGCGATGATGCGGTCGCCCTTGCTGCGCCGAGCGAGTTTCAGGCCCATGCCAGAAATCTGCGCGGCAAGCGCTTCGGCGCGATCGGGATGGCGCGGCACGACGATGGTCAAAAGACCGTGGTGACGCTTGTGCAGCATCGCGTGAACCTCGGCGGCGACCACCTCCTCGCCGTCATGGGTCGATATCGCCGCCCAGGTCGGGCGGGCGCCGATCTGGCGCTTCAACGTGTACAGCGCCCTTTCATCGGCCGGCGGCGGCGTGGTGTCGACCTTGAGATTGCCGGATACGGTGACCGGCCGGGCGCCGAGCGAGAGGAAGCGCTCGCCGTCGACATCCGACTGGGCGACAACATGGGCGAGATTCTCGAACAGCGCCTCGGCGATGTTGGCGCGCTTCTTCCAGGATTTGTACGAACGGTCCGACAGCCTGCCATTGACCAGCACCTGCGGCACACGCCGTGCGCCGAGCTCGAGGATGGTCATCGGCCAGATCTCCGATTCGGCGATGATCGCCAGATCCGGCCGCCAATGGTCGAGGAAGCGGCTGACCGCCGGCTTGAGGTCGAGCGGCACGTATTGGTGGATGATGCGGTCGCCGAGCCGTTCCTCGGCAACCTGAGCGGAGGTGACGGTCCCCGTCGTCAGCACGATATTGACGCCGTAGTCGAGGATGCTCTCGACCAGCGGCACGACGGCGATCGTCTCGCCGACGCTCGCCGCATGGATCCAGATCAGCGGCCCTTCGGGGCGCTCGCGCCCGGCGATGCCATAGCGCTCGCGCCGGCGAATTCGATCCTCCTTGCCTCTGGAGGTGCGCCAGGCGACATAGGGCCCGACCAGGGGATAGGCGGCTGCGCCTGCGAAACGATACGCCGTCAGGAAAGTGCGCGCCCAGCGCTCGCTCATTTTGAGCCATCCACGAGGCGGTAGGCCTCGGCGGTCGCGGCGTTGAGCGCGGCCGTGACCTCCTGGCGCTTGCGTTCCATTTCTGCCTCGTCCGCATTGGCCGGAACGAACACCGGCGCTCCAAGCACGATCGAGGAGCGGCCGAACGGCAGGTTGATCGTGGTCTTGTCCCAGCTGCGCTCCAGCACCTTGCGGCGGCTGGTGGCGATGGCGAGGGGCAGAATCGCGCGGCCCGAAAGCCGCGCCAGGAGAACGATGCCAAGCCCCGCGTCGCGCGGCGTGCCATGTGGAATGTCAGCGATCATGGCGACGTTCTTGCCGGTGGCGAGTGACTTTTTCAGGGCGATCAGCGCTTTGGCGCCGCCCTTGTCGCGACGCTTCGAGCTTTCGCGTCCGCCCGAGCCGCGCACCGCCTCGATCCCGAATTTCTCGATCATCAGTGCGTTGAGCTCGGCGTCGGCGCTGCGCGACACCATGGCGACCAGCGGCCGTCCGCCCGGATAGTAGGCCGGTGTCAGAAGATGCTGGCCGTGCCACAGCGCGATGATGGCGGGTTCGAACTGCGAGTGGGCGCCGCCCGACATCTGCGCCGATCCGTCGACAGCACGATTGGTCAGGCGGACAAGGCGAACGAACTGCGCAAACAGGCTGGCGATGGCGTTCTTGACGAATCGCGACTGCGCCAGCGGTTCGCGTATCTTGCGCCAGAATGTCTTCGGGGTGCCACCGCGGCGCCGCCTTGCCGCGGACCTCGTGGCCGGCCCTTTCACGCCTTCATGATCCATCCATGTCAACCGGCAGGCTTGTTTTCGGGGTCGAGCAACCGGTGCAGGTGAACGACGAAATAACGCATGTGGGCATTGTCCACGCTGGCTTGGGCCTTGGCTTTCCACGCCGTTTGCGCGGATTGATAATCCGGATAGATGCCGACGATATCGAGCGTCTCGAGATCACGGAATTCTGTTCCGCCAAGCGTCTTCAGTTCGCCGCCGAACACCAGGTGCAAAAGCTGCTTCTTTCCGTCTTCCGCGGTCATGTCGGTCCTTCACATATCGTGAGTTTGTGACAGGTCTAGACCAAAGCCGCCGACTTTGGAACCATTGATGACATGTTCAATCGTCCAGCCCTGCGACGACGGCGGCGAGGACGGCGAGCAGTTCGCCGCTGCCGGCGACCAGCGCGCCGTGCTGGATCACTTCGCCGGCATAGCGCGGTGCGCGGCCCTTCTGGTCGAGCAATGCGCCGCCGGCCTCGCGCAGGATGAGATCCGCCGCGGCGATGTCCCAGTCATGTGCGCTGGGTTTGACGAAGGTCGCGTCGAGCCGGCCATTGGCGACCATCGCCAGCCGGTAGGCGAGCGAGGGAATATAGGGCACGCGGCTCAGCCGGCCCTGCCATTCCGCCGGCATCAGGGCGATCAATGGCTTCGGCCCGCCAATTTCGACCATCGCTGCCGGGCGGCGCACGGCAATGCGCCGGCCATTCAGGAATGCCCCCTCACCGGGCAGCGCCCAATAGGTCTCCTCCGTGGCGGGACATTCGAGCACGCCGGCAAGCGTGCGGCCGTCCTCGACCACCGCGACGCTGACGCACCAGGAGCGCAGGCCTTCGAGGAAGCCGCGGGTGCCGTCGATCGGATCGACGACGAATGTGCGGCGGGCGGCAAGCCTTGCCGGATCGTCTGCCGTCTCCTCCGACAGCCAGCCATAGTCCGGCCGTGCCGCAAGCAAGGTTTGGCGCAGATAGGCGTCGGCGGCGTGATCGGCCTCGCTCACCGGCGAGGTGCCGCCCTTCATCCACACTTGCGGATTGTTGCCGAAATAGCGCATGGCGATGGCGCCCGCCTCGCGGGCAGCGTCGCGCAGCAGCGGCAGATCCTCACGAGCTCCGGCGGAGGCGACCTGGTCAAGCTCCGGCAAGGGTCATGCCTTCGATCAGCAGCGTTGGTGCGGCGGTGCCGAAATTGCGATCGAGATCGCTTGCCGGAACCATGTTGAGGAACATCGTCTTCAGGTTCGAGGCAATGGTCACTTCCGCAACCGGATAGGCGAGCTCGCCATTCTCGATCCAGAAGCCGGAAGCGCCGCGGCTGTACTCGCCAGTCACCATGTCGACGCCCTGGCCGAACACCTCGGTGACGTAAAAGCCTGATTTGAGCGACTTGATTAGGTCCTCGGGCGTCCGCTCGCCCGGCTCGATGGCAAGATTGGTCGATGACGGCGAGACCGAGGAGCCGTTGCGCGAGCCGCGCCCGTTGGTGGTCAGCCCCAATTCCCGCGCGACTGAGGTCGACAGGAACCAGTGGTTCAAAACGCCCTTCTCAACCATGAGCAGCTTTTCGCCCTCGATGCCTTCGCCGTCGAACGGACGCGACGCCTGGCCACGGAGCCGGAGCGGCTCGTCGGTGACGGTGATCGCGGCCGCCGCCACCTGCTTGCCCATCATGTCGCGCAGAAAGCTGGTCTTGCGCGCGACGGAGGCGCCATTGATGGCGCCGGCGAGATGGCCGGCGATGCCGCGGGCGACACGCGGGTCGAATACCACATCGACCGGCCCGGTCGCCGCCTTGCGCGCGCCGATGCGCCGCGCGGCGCGTTCACCTGCCTTGCGGCCGATGTCTTCGGGCGCGTCGAGATCGGAGAAATGCTGGCGCGAGGAGTATTCATAGTCGCGCTCCATGCCGGTGCCCTCGCCGGCGATGACGCTGGTCGAGCGCGAAAAGCGCGAGGCGACATAGTGGCCGACAAAGCCGTGCGAGGTGGCGAGCACCAGCCCGCCAAGCCCGGCGCTGGCGCCGCTGCCGGCCGAATTGGTAACGCCCTTGACGGCAAGGGCCGCCGCTTCCGCGGCCAGCGCCGCTTCCTTCAACTGGTCGGCCGAGACTTCCGTCGGATCGAACAGATCGAGGTCGCGCGGCTTCTTGACCAGCAAGGCCGGATCGGCGAGGCCCTGATAGGGATCTTCCGGCGAGACTTTCGCCATTGCCACGGCGCGCTCGGCCAGCGCTTTCGGGTCGGAGGCAGCGGTTGCCGAGACGCTCGCCACCCGCTTGCCGACGAAGACGCGCAGCGAGACATCCTCGCTCTCGGACGCCTCGGTGCCCTCGACCTTGCCAAGCCGCACCGACACGCCGGTCGAACGGCCGCGCACCGCAACCGCGTCGGCGGCGTCGGCGCCGGCCCGTTTGGCAGCCTCGACCAGGGCCGCGACCCGGTCGGTCAATTTCGCTGAGTCCAGCGTATCGGTCATGCGCATAGTCCTGTTTTTCCGCCTGACATAAGGTGCGGCCGCTCCGCACCATCTATTGTTCTGATGTGGCTTGTGCAATGGCAGAAGTGGCAAGCGGGGCAGATCGGCCAGCAGACACCCGGTTTTGGGCGGCATGATCGAAGCGGGCCTCAAAGGTTGCTTCGCGGCAGTTTCGGACTGGCCGATAGCCCATTGGCGCCGTGCTCCGACCACAAATGGACGCTCGATTGCGGTAACGCCTGTGTTCCTTTCCACGCATGATCAGCACCTGGCCGAAACCGCTAAATTTAGCGATTTCTTGTATGTCCTTGGAACTTTGTAGCTTGCGTTCCATTTTCAACGGCATGCGAGACCCTGTGATCCAAAGCATCAGGACTGCGGTGAACGTGTCGCCGCCGCGGTACTCGCTGGTCCTTCCCATATACAATGAAGAACAGGTGCTGCCGCGACTGATCGAGCGGATCAGTTCGCTGATCGGCCGGCTGGACGGCGAGACTGAGGCGATCTTCGTCGATGACGGAAGCCTCGATGGGAGCGTCGAATACCTTCGCAACGTCGTCGCCGTCGAGCCGCGCTTCCGGCTGATCGAGCTTTCCCGCAATTTCGGCCATCAGGTCGCCATCACGGCCGGCATGGATGCGGCTGCGGGTGATGCCGTCATCGTCATGGATGCCGACCTGCAAGACCCGCCGGAGGTGGTCCTCGATCTGGTGGCGAAGTGGAAGGAAGGCTTCGAGATCGTCTATGCCCGCCGTGTCAAGCGTGAGGGCGAATCCTGGTTCAAGCGCCTGACGGCGAGTCTCTTCTACCGCCTGCTGGAGAAGATGACGTCGGTCGACATCCCCCGCGACGTCGGCGATTTTCGCCTGGTCGGGCGCAAGGCTCTGGAAACCTTCAAGCAAATGCCCGAACACGACCGTTTCGTCAGGGGCATGTTCGCCTGGATGGGGTTCAAGCAGACAGCGGTGCCTTTCGAACGCCCGGCGCGGACCCTTGGCCAGACGAAATACCCATTCTGGAAGATGATGCACCTTGCCGTTCACGGCATCGTAAGCTTCTCCGAGAAGCCGCTGCGCATGGCGCTGTGGGGCGGATTGGCGATCTCCGCGCTTGCGGTGTTGTTCGGCATTTACGCCATCTTCGCCTGGATTTTTGAAACCGGCATCATAGCCGGCTGGACATCCACCGTGGTGATCGTGTCGCTGCTTTGCGGCATCAATCTTTTCATGACCGGCGTGGTCGGGCTCTATGTCGGCGGCATCCACGCCGAGGTGAAACGCCGTCCGCTTTACGTGATCGATCGGGTCGCCGGCTTCGACAAGGCGATGCGTGCCGCCAGTGAGAGCCGTCGACCGTTTCGAAAACCCAGGAACGGAGCCTCGGCTGATGGCCGAACTCTTCGACAGTTATAAATCGAATTATGGCGAGGCGGTCGCAGGATCCATCCGGTTTTCCGGACTCGGGCACGACTTTTTTCTGATCGCCAAGGCCGACCTGCTGCGGCGTCTCGCCGTCGAGCGTGGGCTTCGACAGGGCGGGGTGCGGGCACTGGATATCGGCTGCGGCGTCGGGTCGCTCCACCCTTATCTCGAAGGCGCGTTCGAGAGCCTGGATGGCTGCGACGTCTCGGAACAATCGATCCTGCGCGCCGGCCAGGACAATCCGTGTGTGACCTACAGGGCCTGCACGACGCCGCGCCTGCCTTATGGCGACGGCGCGTTCGATCTGGCTTTCGCCAGTTGCGTCGTCCATCACGTTCCGCCCGCCTCCTGGCTCGATTTCTTCCGGGAAATGCGGCGCGTCGTGCGGCCGGGCGGCGTCGCCTGCATCATCGAGCACAACCCTTATAATCCGCTGACGCGTCTCGCGGTGTTGCGGTGTCCGTTCGACCAGGACGCTGTCCTGCTCAACGCCGCCAAAGCAAGGTCGCTTTTTCAGGAGACGGGTTTTCAGGATATCCGATCCGAGCACTTCCTGCTGCTGCCGTCGGCCAGGTCCTTCGCCAGACGACTCGAGCGCCTGCTCGCGCCTCTACCGCTCGGGGCCCAGTATGCGTGTAGCGCGCATGTCTGAGGACCGTTCGACCGCCGGCGCCGGGCTGAAGCTGCTGGCGCGCTTCGGGTTGGTCGGCATCGCCGCGACAATCCTGTATGCTGCCCTGGCTATCGGTTTGGTCGAATCGAAATGGATCGGCTTTTCGCCGGTCCCGGCGTCGCTCGCGGCTTACGCGGCGGCTGCCGTGTTTTCATATTTCGCCCATAAATCGGTAACCTTCATGTCGAATGGATCGCATCGATCGGAAGCTGCGCGTTTTCTCCTGCTGACGGCGACAGGCTTTGCCGTGGCTTACGCGGCGCCGGCGCTTTTGACGGCGAAACTCGGCCTGCCGCCGATCATTGCCATTGTGGTTACATGCCTGCTTGTTCCGGCGGTCAATCTTCTCATGCTCGACCGATGGGTTTTTGCGCAGCGAGGACCCGGCGAGCACAGCGACCGCTCCACCTGATCCATGGCCTTCTGAGTTGGCCTCAGCCGAGGGCCTGGCTGGCCAGGGCAAAGATGCGTGGGTTCGTGGAACCCGGGATATTGCTTGCGCCCCGAAGCATGGCAACCGGCCCGCCCACATGGGCGAGCCCCAGTCCTTCGAGCCAGGGTGAAAGGCCGGCGTCTTCAGGGATGTCGATGCGCACGAAGCAGCCCTGCATTCCCGAGAGGATGAAGGCGATCAGGGCTCTCGCCTGATCGCGATCCTGCGCCACGACCGGTCCGACGACCTCGCCCCTGCCAAATGCCCTCACGGCCGCGAAGGCCGCGATGCCGTCCTCGTTGGTGATGGCCGCAAACCGCCCCTCGCCCGCCAACGCGTTCATGAGCGCGGCGCGATCCGCACCGAAGGTGGCGCGATCGAGCGCGGTGAGTGTCTGAAGGTGCTCGGACCCGATCCACTCCACGGCCGGGGGCGCACTGACCTGCCCGACGATGCCCTGGTGCTGCCGAACATCGTGCGTCGCGACAAAGCCAAGCTTTTCATAAAGAGGCAGTCCGTCGGCCGTGGCGGTAAGGCGGCACTCGCGGTCGCCGGCCTGCTCGAGCGCGGTGGTGGTCAGCCGCCGTCCCAGCCCGCGACCACGCATTGCCTCATCGACGATGATGGTGTTGAGAGTTGCGCAGGTATTTCCGAAAGGGGTCATGAAGGCGGTTCCCACCACCCTGCCGCCTTCCAACGCGACCTGACCTTCGCTCAGGGACCAGATCATGGCCCAGTCTTCCCTCCGGTGCGGCCAGCCGGCCGCTCGCGACAGGGCCGTCGCTTCCTCAAGATGGTGCGCTTCAAAAGGTTCGAATGTGATGGACTGGATGTTCATAAGCACCAGGACTGTTGGAGTGGGAAGACTGACAGGACGATAGAACCGCCTCTTTCGCGCCACTCGCCGAATGCCGGCGATATTCGGTGCAAAAATACCAAAATGCCGCTGCAGTCAGTGCATTCTGCGGCACCGGTCGCCGATACTGCGAGCTATCATTGATCGCCGAGGCCGCCATGTCCCCTTTCATCCACCACATCAGCAGCGATGAAACGCTGCCCAAGTCAGCGGACGTCGTGGTGATCGGCGGCGGGATTGTCGGCGCCAGCGGCCTATTCCCTGGCGCGGCGCGGCCTGTCGGTGGCGCTGATCGAAAAGGGCTATGTCGGCTGCGAACAGTCGAGCCGGAACTGGGGCTGGTGCCGCCGGCAGAACCGCGATGCACGTGAATTGCCGCTTGCCAATCTGGCGCTGCGGCTGTGGCAAGAGCTGACCGAAGAGATCGGGCACGACCTTGGCTTTCGCCGTTGCGGGCTCATCTATGCGACGGACGATCCAAAGCAGCTCGCCGAATGGGACAAGTGGCGCGCGGTTGCGCGGCGGTTCGACGTCAAGACGCGGATGCTTACGGCCGAGGAGGCCACTGCCGCCGTTCCCGCGGCTGGCGGCCGCAAATGGCTGGGCGGCGTCCACGCGGCAGACGATGGCAAGGCCGAGCCCTGGCTCGCCGCCCCGCGGATCGCCGAGGGCGCCCGCAAGCGTGGCGCGACCATTCATCAGAACTGCGCGGCACGCGGCCTGGATATCACCAATGGGCAAGTGAGCGGCGTCGTCACCGAGAAAGGCCTGATCCGCACCAGCGCGGTGCTGTGCGCCGCCGGCGTCTGGGCTTCTGCTTTCCTGCGCATGCATGCGGTTTCGCTGCCGCAGGCCAGCGTCCGTCAGACCACCTTGCGGACCGGTCCGGCACCGGATCTTGGCGGGGCAATCTTTACCTCTGACGGTGCCCTGACGCGCCGGATCGACGGCAGCTACACGATAGCCGCCAGCGGCAGGGCGACGCTCGAGATCACGCCGCAGGGGATCCGCTATGCCCGCCCGTTTCTGCCGATGTTCATCAAACGGCTGAAGGCCGTCGAGATCGGCGTAAGTCGCTCGTTCTTCGCAGGCCCGGAAACACTCGGTCGCTGGCATCTCGACAGGCCGACCCCGTTTGAGCGCATCCGCGTCCTCGATCCCGCTCCGGACAAGCGGATGGTGGCAAGCATCATGACGCAGATAAGGGCCCTGTTCCCCGCCGTTGCCGATGCCGGCATCGTGTCTTCCTGGGGCGGGTATATCGACTTCACACCGGACGCCGTACCGGTGATTTCGGCGGTGGACAGCATCGGCGGAGCGTTCGTCGCCGCAGGCTGTTCCGGACACGGCTTCGGCGCCGGCCCTGGCATTGGCCATCTGGCGGCGGATCTGGTCGCCGGTGACGCGGCAAGCGTCGATCCGACGCCATTCCGCGTGTCACGCTTCGCGGACAGATCCAAAATTGAAGTCGGCGCCTTCTGATGCAATTGACCGCTGGCGACAGCAAAGGGCGCTGAGCGATCGTTACCTACGGGCTCAGGCGCGATCTGGACCGTTTGATGACCGCTCTCGCCGATGCGGTCGCCGCCGCCGCACCCTCTTCCGGCATCCAATACATACAGGCGCGCTTCAGGCACACAGCTTCACCGCGTCCACGGCGCATGTCCGCCATAGTCCGGCGTGGCAGTTCGTTCCTTTCGGACAGAGGAAGCTGTGGTCAGTTCTCAGCGATGACGAAGATCTTCTTGAGTGGACCCTTCGGGGCGAGCTGATTGACTGTTCCGTGCGCAACGAAGATCGCGTCTCGAGCTTTGTTCCGTCGCCGTCGGTCACTTCGGCCCGGCCTACCAGCGCCATGGCACGCGCGTTCCCGTGCCCCGGCTCCTGGCCTGTCGCCAGAGCATATCCGCGACCGTCAGATCCTGCAGCGCGAGCCCGGTCATATCGAAGACCGTGATGTCGGCGGCATCGCGCGTGAACGGAATTTTTCCGGTCAGAAGATCGCCGATTTCAATTGCCCGGCAGCCGGTGTCCCACTGGCCTTCGCCGACAGCGGCCGATTGCTCGCAGTCGTCGGCAAAGAGCCGTACCCGGCGCAGCAGGCCGTCGGGCAGTTCCCGCTTGCCTTGCGTATCGGCACCCACAGCGTTGATGTGCGTGCCGGGCCGCACCGCTTCTGGCGGAAACAGCGGCCCGCTGCCAGGGGTCGCGGTGATAATGATATCGCTCGAGCCGACAGCTTTGGCGGCTTGGTTCGAATGGGCCGGCGCGAAATCCTCGAATGCCGCCTCGAACGCCGCGTCGGGGCGGCCGTCCGCCGTCAGGTAGTGGATGGTATCCAGACCGGGCATCGCACGCAGGGCCAGGCGCAGCTGGATCCGGCCCTGGGTGCCGGTGCCGAAAACGCAGATCGACCGGCTTTCGGGGCGGGCCAGCAGGGTCAGGCCAATGGCGCCAGCCGCCCCTGTGCGCAAGGTGGTGATGGCGTTCCCGTCGATGATGCACAAGGGACGCCCGGTATGCGGGTCGAAAAGCACGATGGTCGCCTGATGCGGCTCCTTGCCGAGTTCGCGGTTGGCTGGCCAGAAGCCCGCTGCCTTGAAGCCCAGAAGATCGGCTTTCGGCACGTCGCCCGACTTGATACCGAAAATGCCGCCGGTATGCAGCTTCTCACGCACAAGCGGAAAGACCCTGCCTTCGCGCGCACTGTGAAGCTCGAAGGACCGCCGCACGGCATCGAGGACGGCATCCGGCTCCAACAGCGGCGCGACCTGATCGCCCGCAAGCAGCACCAGCTGCGACTCGTCTGCGGTGACGGACATGACATCTCCCCGGCTTTCCCTCATTCTAGCCAGCGGTTCTCAGGGGAAGACAGCGGTGTTGGCCAACGAGCCGCATTTCCTGCGGTTTGTCGCCCGTCATTCGGGCGAATGTTGCGCCGAGCTTCCCATCGAATGCGCTCGCCGGTTCGCGCAAACACGTATTCTCGCAGACAAGCAAACCCACCATCGGCCAGCCCACCACCGGCAAGCGTAGAAGGCGACCCGCAATGCCCCTCAATATCCCGACATTCGACGATGTTCTGACCGCGGCGGCGCGCCTCGCCGGATTGGCCCACCGGACGCCGGTGCTGACCTCGCGCACCTTCAACCAGCTGACCGGCGCCGAGGTGTTCTTCAAGTGCGAGAACTTCCAGCGTGGCGGCGCGTTCAAGTTCCGCGGCGCCATGAACGCGCTTCTGGCCTTGGATATTTCGGTGCGGGCGCGCGGAGTGGTGGCCTATTCTTCGGGCAATCATGCGCAGGCGCTGGCCTATGCGGCCGCGATCAAGGGCGTGAAGGCAGTCATCATCATGCCCAGGGATGCGCCCGAGCTGAAGGTGCGTGCCACCCGCGGCCATGGCGCCGAAGTGATATTCTACGACCGCTACAGCGAGAACCGCGAAGAGATTGGCGGCAGGATCGCCGCCGAGCGGGGAGCCGCCCTCATTCCACCCTACGACCACCCCGATGTGATTGCCGGGCAAGGCACGGCGACACTTGAACCTATCCAGGAGGCCGGCTCTCTCGATGCCCTTTATGTCTGCCTTGGCGGTGGCGGCCTGCTCGCCGGCGCCGCACTGGCGGCGGCGGAATGCGCGCCCGCCTGCCGGGTCGTCGGGGTTGAACCGGAGGCCGGCAATGATGGTCAGCAATCGCTCGCCCGGGGTGAGGTCGTCACCATCGAGGTGCCGAAATCCATCGCCGACGCCGCGGTCGTCACCCATCTGGGCGCGCATAATTTTCCTGTCATCCGCGACAAGGTTGCCGCTATCACCACGGTCAGCGACGACGCGCTCATCGAAATGATGCATTTTTTCGCCGAGCGCATGAAAATCGTGGTCGAACCCACCGGTTGCCTTGCAGCGGCGGCGGTTCGCAGTGAATCGCAAAGCCTGCGCGGCCAGCGCATCGGTGTCATCGTCAGCGGCGGCAATGTGGATCTCACGCGCTTCGCCAGCTTGATCATGGCGGCCGCAGACAAAACACCTCGAGAGCAGGCCATGGCGCGCCCCGGGCCGGAGACCTTTCGCTAAGACACGCTCGGCACTGCTGGTACGCTGCGACCCCGTGCTGGTCGCCAGCGCACGGCAATGCTCTTCATTGGCTGTAATGCAGCGTTCTGTGAACACGCCTGTTGCGCGCGTTCATGATACGCATGGACTGCAGATTTTGAGCGTGATCTCAAATCGCATCCAGCCGCAACGACACCAGCTTGATGGAGCGCTTGTAGATGTCGCTGGCGGCCGGAGTCGGCGGAATGCCGTCGAGATAGTCGAAGGCGATTTCGAGTGTATCGGCCTTGCCGAGAGCCGCCGGTGGAACGACGAACGAGACCGTTCGTGGTTCTTTGCCAGACAGCGTCTCCGCATGCACCCGAACACCGTTCACCGAGATCACCACCCTTTGCGTGATCTGCGGTGGACGAATGACGGCGGCCATTTGCAGCGTGGCCATCAGGCCGTCGCGGAGCGGCGGTATCTTCACGCGAAGCCGCGAGGTCTCGCCTAGCGAATGGGTGCCGTCGCCTGCCGACCCCGACCAGCCGCAGACCTTTATGCTGGCTGCCCGTTTGGCGCCGTCGCTCCGGAACGACACCGTCTGGCCAAGTGTGTAGCTGCCGGTCGCATCGCGATTGAGGCAGGTCGTCGTCTGATCGATGTAAAAGGCGCGGTAATCGGCGTTGACGTTCGGATTGAGAGCAAGCGCAAGGATGACGATCTCGGACCCGGCCAGAACCGCCGCGAGCGCGTAGCCACCGAGCCAGGCAACGCGCCGATACGGGGCCGGAATGTCAGACCAGGGCAAGATGGCCTCCGATCCACGCCACAGTCATCAAATAACAGGCGCCAAGGAGGAGAACCAAAGCCGCGAGCCAAATCAGCTTCGACGCCGACAACAGGATGGCGAGCAACATTGTCAGGGGCGCAAGCCCAATGACATATCTGACCATCGAGGCCAGATTGGTGATCAGCGGCAGGATGATGCAGAGCGCGCAGAACAGTGCCGCGCCATATTGCCTGCGAGCCGCCAGGACGGCCGACAGCGCCAGCCCGGTGATCGCGGAGAGCGCGCTCCATTGCGGCGCCGTGGGCAGCCATCCGGTTGTCGGAACAGCTGAGAGCCCGTCCCACAGGAAGACCAGCGGATTACCGGCCACCCGTCCGAACGCGCGCTGGATGTGCAGGAATGCAAAGCCGTCTCCGACGGTGAGGTACAGGAACAGGATGTAAGCGAACAAACCGGCCGGCGAGATGAGGACAGCGACCAGCAGGTCCGGTCGGCCAAGCAGCCAACGCGGGAAAGACAGCGCCGATCCGCCCTGCTCGCGGTGCTCGCTGAACATTTGAATGACGGTTGCAAAGACGACGAAGACTCCGACCAGCCTGGTCGCCGACAGCAGCGCGGATGAAACGCCCGCGGCGAGATAGCTGGAGCGCTTGAGCGCCAGAAAAACGCACGAGGTCAGCAGCACGAAAAGCGGTTCGCTCAGGAAGGTCGTGAAGTGGAACGAGAACGGGCCGCTGAGCAGAAACGCGCAATACAGCACATAGGCCCGCATGTTCTTCTCGAGCAGCGGCCACGCCACCAGACAGGCGGCGTAGCTGCACGCAATCGAGGTGATCGTCGCGATCAGTATCGTAGGGTATGGGAAAACAAACCGGATCGCAGCCACCAGCATCGGATAGAGCGGGAAGAAGCCCCAGCGACCGACATTGCTGTGGTTTGGAATGGGAAAACGCTCATAGCCCTGTTCGCTGATGCCAACGTACCAGGCGCAATCCCACCGGCACAGCGCACGGGCATAAGCCGCAAAACCTGTTTCCTCCGACACCGAAGCAAAAGCCGCATAGCGGATGGCCAGTCCACCGATCACGAACAGCAACGGCACCGCCGCGACGGTCATGCCCATGGCGCGAGCACCAGCGCTCGGACGCGCGACGTCTTCGAGCGCCAACTCTGCCTCCACCCATTCGAGTGGCTAGCGCCACTCTCCCCTCTAAATTAGCGCCGCCGGGGCAAATTCAAGATATCCCTGTCGTCGGCGGCATCATCTTCGTCCACGGATCACGAGTCTCTCAGCCAGACCAGCATCTCGCCTGGTTCGCGGTTGTCCCAGGCAAAATACGGCACGGCGGTGATTTTTGCTTCGTCAACCGCCGGCGGTTCGGTGCGATAGAGGCCGTTGTCCCAGTCTTCAAACGCCTCTTTCCTGGCAACAGCCGAAAGCGTCACGACGCCGCCCAAAAGGTTCGGCTGCTGATGCGCTTCGATCTCGGCTGTCGGCGGCAAGGCGATGCGGTGCAACTGGCCGGCATTGTCGGTCTCCTCGACGCAATAGATCAGCGGGCCGCGGGCAAGCGCGACGCGGCCGATATCCTGCCGCACCTGCGGGTTGGCATAGAGCCGGTCGATGGCCATTTCGAGGTCGAGCTCGACCTGGTCGCCCTTGCGCCATTCGCGCCGGATCGCGGCATAGCCGTCGCTGGTGACCGCCTGCAGATCGACCGCCTCCCCGTTCACCTTGAGCGCCGCCTTGCGGCACCAGGCCGGCAGGCGCAGGTGCAAGGTAAATGTCGTCGGCGCCTCGGGCTCGATCGTGATCGAGACCGCGCCGTCCCATGGATAGTTGCTGGTCTGGCGCAGCTCCATTTGCGTTCCTGCGATATCGAAACGAGCCGTGCTGTTTCCATAGAGATGGACGGCGAAGGCATCGTCGGACAGGCCGTAGAAATAACTGCCGATCGAGGCGACCATGCGGCCGATATTGGGTGGGCAGCACGGGCAGCGATGCCATTTCCAACGGTTGTGCTTGCCCCGGCTTTCCAGCGGATTTTCATAGAAGAACAGCGAGCCGTCGAGCGACAGGCCCGAAATCGAGCCGTTGTAGAGAGCCCGCTCCATCATGTCGGCGTAACGCGCATTGGGGCCCATGCCGAGCATGCGGCTCGCCCAGAACACCAGTCCGACCGAAGCGCAGGTCTCGGCATAGGCGGTTTCGTTGGGCAGGTCGTAGTCTGATGTAAAGCCCTCATTGTGCGACGACGGCCCGAGGCCGCCGGTGATGTAGAGGTTCTTGGTGGTGAGGTCGTCCCACAGCCGGTCGAGCGCCGCGCGCAGCGTGTCGTCGCCATATTCGGTGGCGATATCGGCCATCCCGGAATAGAGATACATCGCCCTCACCGCATGGCCGACGACCTTGTCCTGCTCGCGCACCGGCTTGTGCGACTGGCTGTATTCGTAGGTCTTGAAATGATAGGCTTTTGGGTCGGCGCCGCGGGCACGCGCCTCCTCGTCGAAATAATGCGGCTCAAGGCCGCGCTGGTCGATGAAGTATTTGGCCAGGTCCATGTACTTCTGCTCGCCGGTGACCCGCGCGAGCTTGACCAGCGCCAGCTCGATCTCCTCATGGCCGCAATAGCCTTTCTTCTTGCCGGGCTCGGGGCCGAAGGTCTCGGCGATATGGTCGGCATAGCGGCACATGATGTCGAGCAGTTTGCGTTTTCCCGTCGCCTGGTAGTACGCGACCGCGCCCTCGATCAGATGGCCGGCGCAATAGAGCTCGTGGCAATCGCGCAGATTGGTCCAGCGCAGGCCGGGCTGGATGCGCTGGTACCAGCTCGACAGATAACCGTCCGGCTGCTGCAGTCTGCCGTACATGTCGATGACGGCGTCGATCTTCTTCTCCAGCGCTTCGTTGCGGCGGCGGTACAGCGAGTAGGCGGCGGTCTCGATGGTCTTGCCCCAGTCGGAGTCCCAGAACATCTGGGTCGTCACCGTCGATCCTGTGAATTCGTTGCCGGCGGTGGCTGCTTCGTCCGGCGAAGGTGAGTGGAACGGAATGACGACGCCCGGCGATGGCCGATCCGGATCGATCTGCTCGAGCATGCGCGCCTCGACGCAGCGGTCATAGAGGATGCCGGCGGTCGTGGTGGCGACGGCATCGGCACGGTCGCCCCAGAAGCCGCGCACATCGACCTGCGGCACCGGCAGCGGGCGGAAGGCGCGTTTTGGCCTGCCCGACTTGCCGGTTTGGTCCAGCTCGGCAGCCGGCTTGGCGGATTGCGATGCGGTCATCAATTTACTCCGATTCGGTTCGATTGGTCACTTCACGGCCCCTGCCATGAGGCCGCGGATGTAGAAGCGCTGCAGCAGCAGGAACAGCACCAGGCATGGCACCATCATCACGGTGACCCCGGCCTGCACCGCGCCCCAGTCGATGGCGCCGAAGCGGCCCGACTGCAGCGCCGTCATCATGATCGGCAGCGTGAATTTGGACTGGTCGGTCATCAGCACCAGCGCCGCCAGAAACTCGTTCCAGGCGCCGAGGAACGCGAACAGCGCGATGGTGACGATGCCCGGCCAGACCAGCGGCAGCATCACTCGCAGCAGCATGGTGACATTGTTGGCGCCGTCCATGCGCGCCGCCTCCTCGATCTCGCGCGGCACCGCATCGAAAGCGTTGCGCATCATGAAGATCGAGAACGGCAGCTGCAGCGTGACATAGACGCAAACCAGCCCGGTCAGCGTGTTGTGCAGGCCGATCTTGGTCAGCACCAGGAAGATCGGCGTCAGGATCGACTGGAACGGGATCATGATCGTCGACAGGATAAGGACGAAGAGCAGGTTCTTCAGCGGAAAGCGGAAGCGCGAAAAACCGTAGCCGGCCAGCACGCTGACGATCACCGACAGCACCACCGTCATGACGGAGACATAGATGCTGTTTTGCGCCGGCAGCCAGAGACCGTCGCCGAAGGTGTTGAGCGTGGCGTAGTTCTCGACCGAAAAACCGGTCGTCGGCCAGGGCGGCAGCGGCGGCTGGCGCGATTCCTGCGCCGGCTTGAACGCCGAAAGCACGGTCCAGACGATCGGCGCCAGGAACAGAAGCGAGGCGACGATGCCCGTCGCGTGCTCGGCGATCTGCATGCCGATGCGGCGTTTGCGGCTTCTTGCCTGCGCCATCAGTCAACGCCCTCCGGTTGGCGCAGCAGCCGCAGCTGGATCAGGCTGAGCGCGACCAGGATGACCAGCAGGACCATCGACAGGGCGGCGCCGTAGCCGAGCTTGAACGACACGAACGACTGGTTGAAAATCCAGTAGACGGCGGTCAGCGTCTGGTTGCGCGGTCCGCCGCGCAGGATGATGTAGAACTGGTCGAAGGCGAGCACCGAGCCGGCAACCGACAGGATCAGCGCCAGCGCCAGCGTGCGGCGCATCAGCGGCAGGGTGATGGCGCGAAACCGCGCCAGCGGCCCTGCCCCGTCGATCATCGCCGCCTCCTGCAGATCCGGCGGGATCGATTGCAGGCCGGTCATCAGGATGATCATGGTAAAACCCGCCACCTTCCAGACGACCATGGCGATGATCGACCAGAACGCCGGCTGGAACGTCGCCAGCAGGTTGACCTTCCTTTCGGTCAGGCCGAGCTCGAAGGCGGCCGGGCTGAACAGGCCGGAATCGACATTGAGCAGCCACGACCACAGCAGGCTGGCCGAGGCGAAACCGATGACGGCCGGCATGAAGAACGACGTCCGGTAGAAGCCGGTCAGCGGCCGTGGCCTTTCGATGAACAGTGCCAGCGGAAAGGCGACGACGAAGATCGCGATGGTGACGATCACCGTATAGTAGCCGGTGAATTTGAGCGCGTTCCAGAACCTGGTGTCGCGCAGGATCGCCCAGTAATTGTCGAGGCCAATGAACGAGTGCGCGCCCATCAGCGGCCAGTTGTGCAGCGACATCCACGCCGTCATGCCAAGCGGAATGATGAAGAAGACGACGACCAGCGCGACGGCCGGCGCCACATAGAGCAGGCCGATCCACTGCCGGCGGCCGGCGCCGACCAGTTTGCGGCGGGAGGCTGGGGTGGAGATGGCTGCGATGGAGGTCATGGCTGCTCTCTCGTTAGCGCTACGTCCCACTCCCCCTTGAGGGGAGGGTCCGGCCGAAGGTCGGGGGTGGGGTCGCCTGTGCAGCGCGCCGACGCAAAGAGAACGTCGAGCACTGCCGCGACGACCCCACCCGGACCTGCGGTCCGACCTCCCCTGAAGGGGGAGGTAAGCCGGCGCTTACTGCTGCGGCGCCGAATCGATGATCGACTGCATGGTTTCCTGCGCATTGGCGATGGCGCCATTGACGTCCTCGCCGAAGAAGACCTCGTTGACCATCTGGTTCCACGGACCGTTGGCGGAGTTGATCAGGTCGTTGAACACCACCGAATAGGGCGTGCGGCCCTTGGCCATGGCCTCGGCGGCGATCTTGTAGCGCGGGTCAAGGTCTTTCAGCGCCTCGTTGGCGATGTCGCCGCGCACCGGCAGGCTGCCGTATTTCGCCAGGATGGTCTGGCCCTCCAGCGAATAGGCGAAGTCGAGGAACTCCTTGACCACCGCGATTTTCGTGGTGCCCTTGGTGACGACGAAATTGTCCCCGCCGGCAAAGGACGACCAGCCGCCATCCTTGCCCGGCAGGAAGGTGACGCCGTAGTCGATGTCCGGGTATTGCGTGTTCAGCGCGCCGATGGCGAAGGCGCCGGACGGCGAGATGCCGATATTGCCGGCGGCAAACGCCGCAAAGAAGTTGGAGCCGGTATCGGTCTGCGCGCCTGCCGGCACCAGGTCCTTCTTGACCATCGAGCGGTAAAGATCGATGGCGCCGCGCAGCTGCGGGCTGTCGAGCGTCGCTTTCGAGCCGTCCTCGGTGAGGATGTCGCCGCCCGAGGCCCAGATCAGCGGCGTGAATGTGAAGATGTTGCAGCCGCCGCAATTGCCGGAGAAATAGAAGCCTTTGATATCGCCGCCAAGCGCGTTGACCTTTTCGGCATAGGCCTCGATCTCGGCCCAGTTGGTCGGCCCCTTTTCAGGGTCGAGGCCGGCCTGCTTGAACAGTTTCTTGTTCCAGATCAGCACCGAGCTATCGGCGGAGAACGGCAGCCCGTAGATGCGGTCCTTGTAGGTGCCGGTTTTGACGTGCGCCGGCGACAGACTGTTGAAATAAGGCAGCGATTTCGCCCAGTCGGTGATGTCTTCCAGCTGACCGGCGGCAGCGAAGGACGGCGTGTAGATCAGGTCGAGCGACAGCGCATCGGGTGCTGTGCCGCCGGCGGCGGCAGCGCCGTATTTCGGAATGATCTCGGCATTGGGGATGATGTCCAGCTTGATCTGGTTCTCATGCCCCTTGTTGAAGGCATCGACGATGCGCGGCATGAAGTTCGAGCCGTCGGCGCGAACCCAGATGTTCGCGGTCTCGGCGGCGGCGGCCGGAAAGCTCAGGATGCTCGCGGCAATAGCGAGCCCGGCAATCATAGTTCTTCTCATGGTTCTCCTCCTGATGGTTCTGCTTAGGCCGCGCTCCCCGCACGGCGTCTTAATCTCAGCCGTCCGGTGGACGGCCGCATGACTGACGCACCACCAGCCGGCACGGCAGTTTTCTTATGCCCGGCTCGGCGGGTTCGCCGCCGACGAGCGAAAGCAAGGTGAGGCCGGCCTCGCGCCCGAGTGCCGCCAGGTTCATGTCGACGGAGGTCAGCGGCGGGCGGGTTGCCTCGGCTACGATCTGCCAGTTGTCGAACCCGATGACGCCGACATCGTCCGGCACGCCAAGCCCGCGCTCGCGCAGCGCGTCGATGACGCCGCGCGCGATCTGGTCGTTGCCGCAAAACACGGCATCGGGCTTTTCGCCCCCGCGCTTCGACAGCTTGCCGTCGAAAAGCATCTTCACCGCCTCGTGACCCCACGCTTCCGACCACGATCCGAGCAATGGTTCCATGACCGGCAAGCCTTTCTCGGTCAGCACGTCACGATAGGCCTGTGCCCGCGCGTGCACCACCGCAAAACTCGCCGGCCCGCTGACATGGGCGATGCGCCGCCGGCCAAGCCGGCAAAAATGCTCGACCGCCAGCCGCGCGCCGCCGGCATCGTCAGAGACAAAGGCGATGGCGCCGGGATCGGGCTGGGTGAAGGCGTAGATCACGGGAACGCCGAGATTGGACAAGTCGACCGGCAGGTGGCGATCGATGCGCTTGCCGGTGGCGATGATGCCGTCGACGCGCTTGTCGAGCATGGCATCGACATGCAGCTGGCCGAGGCGCTGGTCATCCTCGACATTGCACAAAAACACCGAGACGCCCTTGTCGACCAGCGCATCCGAAATGCCCGACATGACCGGCAGCGAAAAGCGGCCATAGGTATCGTTGGTCAACAGGCCGACGGTAAAGGAACGCCGGCGCAACAGGCTCTGCGCCAGGCTGTTCGGGCGAAAGCCGAGCCGTTGCGCCGTCTCGCGAATGCGCTCTCGGGTCTCGGCTGTCATCCGCCCCTGCCCGTTGAGGGCTTTTGAGGCCGTCGCAACGCTGACGCCGGCGGTGGCGGCCACCTCACGGAGGGTGACCGGGTTTTTGGCGGGCGCTGGCGAGGCGTCGGAAACCATGGTGCGCGGCGAGTTCCTTGGTTGGGAAAAGGTTTTCTCTAATCACCCTGCGAGGCGCCGACTGGTGAGGTCAGCAGATGCAAGCTGATTTGGGAAAAGGTTTTCTCAGAGGGACATTAGGGGAAGGTGGTGGGGATGGCAAGAAGGGATGACAAGCAGGCGACGCGGTTGTTCGTCAATGACCGCCTTGCGCCATTTCGAGTCAGCCAGATGCATACTCGCGGATGACCGCAATGGGCCGTTTGCCGACCGGCAGTTTCTGGCGTCCAAAAAAGCGATAGCGGACATTCGATCCGGTAGGTCCGAGGTCCCTGACTGACCCGATTGAGACGTAGAACGCTCCATCGCGGTATCGAGCCGATGCCCGGCCGGCTCGGTCGCGCCACTTCCGGTCATTCACGACATTTTTCCAAACCGGACGATCGCGCTGAGCCCGGATCCACTCTCAAGGAGGTGGATACGGCGCAGATAAAGAGCGATCTCGGCGCCCTTCCGGAGGTCCGGCCGCCTGCAAGGACAGACTGCTGTATTTGAGTGGGCTTAAGGAAAGCTGCTGGATACACTGGGCACGAGCCGTCGCAGGCTCCCGTAGATGTGACCAAATGAGGGCTGGCACAAATTCACGTCGCTTTCGCTTCAACCCAATGCGATTTAACTCGTAAGTCGGAACGATAAACAATGAACCAATGCCGCGACGGACATTATCCTCCATCCAGACGCGCGGTCGTGATGCAATTGCTCGGCCTTGGCGCAGCAGCCATGTTCCCCAATGCCTCGTTGGGCCAGGCTGAGCCACAACGGCCCGAACCGACGCAACATTCATCTTTACCAGTGACGTGCATGCCTGCCGCATGGCCAGCGGCCTGAACCCCAATTGCGCGAATGAGGGCAAGCCGACGCAAGCCTCCTCCGTCACATCGCTCGCCATCAATCGCATTTCCGGCGAGAGTTGGCCAAGCCGAATTGACGGGGCCGCGACGCGACTTGCGGGTGCGGGGCACAAGATCGCGGAGCCGCTCGGCGTGATCATCGGCGGCGACATGACCGATGACGGGGGCGGTCAGGTCGCGACGCCCGGCGAGGGATCACAGCTTCGCCAGTTCAGCCAGCGCCACCAGGAGGGTATCGGTCCCGATCGTATCCCTTTTCCGGTTTACACCGGTCTTGGAAATCACGACCTAGATCAAGACGGTCCACCGCCTCATGTCGATTGGTATCGGCGAGAACTGCGGGATTATGTCGAACTCAATCACCGCACGACGGTATTTTTCAAGCCGCCAGTACCGGTGTTAAATTACGATGTAGCGTCCGACAGTTACTCGTGGGACTGGGGCGGACTCCATCTTGTCCAGGCGCACCGCTTCGCGGGTGACACCACGAAAGGCGCAATCAGCGGGCTGCCCTGGCTCAAGAACGACCTCGCCACCTACGCTGCCGATGGCAGGCCAGTCGTGCTGTTCCAACATTACGGCTGGGACCAATTCTCGACGGAACGATGGGATCCCGTCAGGCGGACTTTCGACGACGACGGGTCCGGCACGCCTCACTGGTGGAGCGATGCAGAGCGCCAGGCGCTGCAGTCGCTTCTCGCGAAATACAATGTCATCGGCATTTTCCACGGCCATCAGCACGAAACCGCCATGGTCTATCGGCACAGCGGATTGGATCTCTTCAAGCCGAAAGCCGCGTTCATGGGCGGCTTTGCCGTGGTGCATGTCACGGACGACTATTTGGACGTGGTATTCGCCGAGGCGTCGGCGGCGATGGCGAGGTGAAGTTTACTAACGCCTTCAGCAAACGCCTCGGGTAGCCCTGTCCTAACGCGCTGTTCTGCTTGCAGACTGTCGTCTTGCGAGCGCGCCGTGCCTTGGGACCGATCACGCGGGCCAACCCGCCCGAGATCAGCGTGTTCGAGGCCGACTAGCTGCACGACCGGGCGAGAGCTAGAACATCCTCCCACGAAGCGCTCGACCCCTTCGAAACACAGGATGCAAATTGCTCTTCACCAAGTGTTTCGCGGGTCACCGATATAATCTTCTGAAAATCGGCGTTGTCGGTCGGCTCGAACTGGGCTCCAAATCGCGTTAAACGCGCCTGGATGGCACCGATGGTCCAGGCAGCTTCCTTGGCGGCTCCCTTTGCCAGGAATACCCCGCTGACAGCGGCAGTCGCCAGGTTGACAACCACCGGGTAGTCATACCTCTCGCTGATGGCCAAGGCGTCGCGGGCCAACCTGGCTGCCTCTTTCCAGTCTCCTTGGTGCAGCCTGAAATGAGCCAGGTTCTGCAACAAATGACCTGGCCAGTAGGTATCCCCGAGACCTTCCAGCAGGGAAAGAGCTTCCTGATAGTATTTCTCGGCCGTCTTCTCGTCGCCTTCTGAACGGGCCCCTTCGCCGAAAGCGATCAACGCCACCACGGCCCCGTAGTCGTCGCCCAGGGCCCTGAAGAGTTCCAGCGACCCGCTTATCAGTTCGAGACCGGTTTCCAGATCTTCTCCCAACGTCACCTTGGCAATGCCCAAAATAATGCCGGAACTCGCTGCACCGGCTTGATTGCCAAGCTCCAGACAGAGCCTATGGCTTTCATTGGACAATTCGTGAGCCCTTGCAGGATCGCCCGACATGTAGCTGATCCAACCTGCTGCATCCAATATCTCGGCGAGCGGACCTGCCTCTCCTACGTGCCGAGCCTGCGCGACAGCTGCTTTCGACCACCGCTTCGCTTCAGAGAATTGGCCACGGGAGATCCAGAACCACTTCAGCGCGCAAAATAGCTTGGCCGTCCCGTCCGCGTCTGACTGCTTCATCAGCCATTCAAGAGCAGCTCTTATGTTGCCGGTCTCCTGGAAAAGCCGTTCGACGCAATCCCGTTGATTGTGCCGCATCACGTTCGGAGCATCGTCCGCGACGAGGGCGGCAAAGTAGCGGGCATGCTGCGCCTGACAATCCTGCAACGAACCCGACTGGCTCAGGCCTTGGCTGGCGTACTCTCGAATGGTGTCGAGCAAGTGGAGCCTTGGCTTCCCGAGCGTCACATTCTGATACACGAGGCTCTTTGTTAGAAGCGACTCCAAGTGTTCGACGGCCTCATCACCGTTGCACCATGGAGCCATCACGTATTCTGCCGCCGCCACGTCAAACCCACCCACAAAGACAGACAGCTTCCGGAACGCCTCGCGCTGGTCCTGCGTCAGAAGATCCTCACTCCATTGAATGGCCGCCCGCAAGGTGCGGTGGCGTGGGTCGACATCTCTCACCTTGTGCTTGAGGCTGTGCAGACCTCTGACAAGCCGCCGCGAGAGTGCGGCCGGATCCAGCACGCGTATGTGCGAAGCAGCGAGCTCGATCGCCAAGGGCAAACCGTCGAGGCGCCGACAGATTTGAACAATCTCACGGGCAACGTCGGGCGTTAGCCTAAACTCTGGACGTTCTCGCTGGGCCAGGTCGACGAAGAGCCGTACACAGGGGTTCTGCGAAACCTCGCCGAAAGGGGCCCTTCCATCGGGGAGAGGCAGCGGTCCCACGACAACTTCCGTCTCACCTCGAACGCCCAAGGTCTCCCGGCTGGTGACAATGAAAGCAAGATGGGGACATTCCTTCATCAACGACGTCACGGTCGGGGCACCGGCAATGACGTGCTCGAACGTGTCAAGAATCAACAACAAGTGCGCATCGCCGATCGAGTTGCGCAGGGACTCGATCGCAGAAAGTCCAGCTACTTCCTGTATGCCTAACGTCTGGCATATCGCAGACGGAATCAAATCTGCACTGTGGATGTTGCCGAGCTGGGCAAAGAATACGCCACGAGCGAAGGATTGTATCAGTGACCTGCCAACCACGAGCGAAAGAGACGTCTTTCCAGAACCGCCCGTGCCGGTGAGTGTGACCAATCTGCGCCCGCTTTCGAGGATAAGTCGCCGGACCTTCTCGACGTCCGCGTCCCTTCCGAAGAATGCCTCCGGCTCGAGAGCGAGATTCGTCCTGTTTGCACCCATCGACGAGATGGGCGCAAAATCGCTGGGCAGTCCTGGAACCACCAGGTCGAACAGCGCTTCCGGATAGCGCAGATCTTTCAGGCGGTGGAAGCCAAGGTCGCGGATGTGCATGCCCGGCTGAATTGCACTTTGAGAGATATCATCACGGACGGCATGCGAAATCACAATCTGCCCACCGTGCGCAACTGCACTTATTCGAGCCGCGCGATGTACTTCTATGCCCACGACCGCGGATTCATGCCGCTGCACCTTGCCAGCGTGCAAACCCATTCGCACTTTGGGCTCGCACCCCTTAGCCCATTTTTCCTTGCTGATTGCAATTTGGGCGTCGATCGCTGCCCGAACCCCCAGGTCCGCGCCGGGGAACAGCGCGAAGATGGAATCTCCGGCAACCCCGACTTCCTCTCCTCCATGCGACTCGATGGCGTTTCGGAGCAGCTCACGGTGCCGCGACAACATCAATGGATAGACATCGGCATATCTGTCAACGAGCCCTGTCGACCCCTCGATATCCGTGAACAGCATGCAGACGCTTTCACTCTGCAAGCCGTCGCTGCTGGTTAGTTGCGTTCCCATTGTGGTTGGTGTTCCATAGGTTCCTGAGCACTTGCAGGCGGAAAGAGGATGCGTCTCAAGCTTTTCGTCAGGGCGTGCAGGTCCCGCTGCTTCGCCAAGTCCGGCGTCGACAATCTCCCACTGGTCGCCAGCTCGTTCCAACACGAGACTTGGTGGGCGCACGCAAGTTCCAGCTCGGCGTCTTGAAGGTCGCTCGCCTCAGGTGAAATCCCGAGTCGCCGTGCCTCCCTCACCGCTCGATTGAATACGTTGAACCCTGTAAGAGCGGCGTCGAAGTCGAAGGAAGTGCTGATCGCGGCCCAGAGCGTATTTGCCTGCTCGACCGTCAGCTTGCTGGTGATTTCTTGTGTTGAAAGTCCATGCAGATGCATGCGGTGAATGTATCCGGAAACCACGATCCACGCCACCAGATCATCTCGAATTGCATCTATTTTGGTGCCGTCGAGCGGGTCAGGCCCACGCTCGCGCCCTTCGTCCAACAATCCGAACAGTCCAGGCCCATATTTTGGCGGCTGTGGTCGCAAAGCCCCCGTCCGCAACCATTTTTCGAGCCTGCGAAACGCCAGCTTCGCGTCCTGCCGCTTTGCGTCGGCCCCCTTGAGAAACTCTTGCGTCGCCATGGGAGGTATGACCCCGGCATCCTTGAACGCCGCGCTCCATGTGCGATGAGAGTAATGCGTTGATTTGGCAGCTGCAACGATGGAAACACCGTCGGCTGCCGTCATCACGCCAAGGTTCACGGCTCGGCGCAATGCAACACGGATATTGATGAGCGGGTCTGTCAGCGACGGATAGGGCCTATCCTCCCTGAACGTGACGGCGACTTCATCCTCGGAGGATATCGCGCGCCGCCGGTATAGGCGGTAGACGATGCCAATCCCCAGCGCGCCAGCCGGGTAACAGTCTGCGGAACGCAGCGCGCCCATGCTCGAAGCTCCGATGACGACAGCTCCGTCTTTGATGACATCAATGACCTCGCGCGGGGGAACAGCGAGTGAGCCGCCAAAGACACCATCGATTATGAGAAAAATGGAATGCTTGAGGATACGGTAGCGATAGAGGTCACCGCGCCGGCAGGGCCGCGCCACCAGGGCATCGGGCAGAACCGAGAGAACATCCGATCGCGGCGCCGTTGGCCCAATGAAAACGATCGGCGGCAGCTCATGCATCACAAGAGGTGTCTCGCACATCTCCAGCCGACGCGATGGCGGTCCGCGACGAAGGCGGAGAGGCCAGGCACCCTGACCCTCACGACTGCAATGCCTAGATCGTCGCGTTTCATGTCCACGGCGATTGCTTGCCGGATGCCCACCGATCCCAGCCGATCGAGAATATAGTCAGTTTCGGATTCCAGATCGTCGAACGCCCTGCTTCGAAGCGCTGAGAACGGGACCATCGGCGCCTTGCAGAGCAGATGCCGTCTTGCCGAGAGCGTGAACGGCCGAGCCGTGGCGGACAGGCCGTTGAAAGTGTCTCTTGCGCCCTGAATGACGCCAACACGCGACTGGAATGCTTCGGTAACCGCTCGCCGAAGGGCCGTTTCTGTAACTGGGTCGGCTCCCCAGCCACCGAAGACATGCGTGATCGGGCCATGCTCGGTCAGGAAGGCGCGATCGACCAGCATGCAGCCGACAACCGGGATTTCCAGATCGCTGGTCAGGTCCTCAAGAACGACATCCATGCCGGCTTCGGTCGCGGACAAGACGAAGCGCTTACAGGACTCTGGAATCGAGTCCGGATCGATCCTCGCCTTGTGGGGTGGCACGCGCCCGTCATCCCCGAACAGATCGAAGAACTGATGCTGGCTCACAGCGTCTCGCTCTATCACTTCCAGGAGCGCATGGCGCAGCGCCTCCGAATAGGTAGCGGCTGCGGCCAGTCCGTTCGTATCGACATGATCCAATATTCCCTGCTTGGGCGGCGTCCTAGCGAGGTCGGCCGCGATCCAGATCGGCCGGGAACCGTATAGATCCCAGGCCTCGACCCATTCGAACTCCAGGTTCGCTTGGTAAGCGGTCCGCGGCGGCAAATCGAAATCCAGAGGATCAGCGACGTTGACACCGGATGCGCGAAGCTGCTCGAAGCTCGCACAGCGGGAGGGAGCAGCAATCCGCTCGGCCGCGACCCTTTCTACCGCCTCCATGATCGCGCTGATCCGCGCCGATCGCCGGTCCGGCCCCTTCCCCAAATGGGTCGTCAAGTCGCTTGCGAGCGGCGAAATCGCCGCGAACACCGGCGCGCCCACGCAGTCAAGGGGCGTGATATCCGCCAAGCGTGTTATTGGCAATCGGTCCAGTATCCCTTCAACCAACTCTTCAACGAAGCCAAGGTCGCAAACTCTTCCGCTTTGTGGCGAGAGTTTCCCGAAAGTCTCTGCCTTCGCGGCGGGCCAGGTGCTAAGCCGGGACGTCAGTGCCTCAGCCTTCTTACAAGCCGCAAACTGCGAAATGGTAATCTTTGTTGTGTAAGGTGAGATGAGACCCGGTGCTTTCCGCGATCTTTTTAAGAACCGTTATTTCATCAGGACTCAAGTTCGAAATCACATCGTGAACATTCGGCGGCAACATGTTCTCTTGGATGTCGGGGATTACCCCGCTGTCTTTCAAGCTTTGGAAATTCTTTGCAAAATCCGGCATCGGTTCCCCCTGAATCTCGCGATCTGGAAACAGTCTGTGAAGCAGCAATGCGAAGATATCGAGCGCTATTGTAATTGGTCTCCTGGAACTGTCCAGTCATTATTAGCAGGTCATAATACACCTGAATTGCCTGAGCGCTGCGGAGGATTCTCGTTCAGGGGCAGGTGTCGTCGTGGCCGACAGTAGTGACGCTGATGACGTCCGAAGTGACGAGTTGAATGTGCACGCGAGTTCCAGCAGAATGGGTCACATCTCAGAACGCCAAGGCGAATCGGAGGGAGTTTGCCGGGAGTTCGACGGCTTGGCCCCCTCGGCTCATGAGCGCTCAGCTCGTTATGTCCTCTCATGAAGGTTGTAGGTATGTCCATCGCCAACAGTGAAAGCGTCAGGACCAAAGTCGCTCTCTGTATCGGCCCGCTCGAGGCTGCGTTCGAGAAGCTGTGGGGCCACGATCCGCTGGAACAGGTCGTCCCACCCTACCTTGTCTTGCTTCACCAGCTGATGCGGGCCTCAGTCCCGTTGATGGGCCGTGGGGCTGAAGTCTGTGAAAAGCTGGCGGCAACGGATCCTTTGGCGAGAAGGTTGGGTGCTTATTATCTCGGCCATATCGAAGATGAGCGGGACCACGATGCTTGGGCGCTCGAGGATCTTGCTTCAGCAGGTTACGATGTGGACTGTGCGCTTTCGATTGTGCCCTCGCCCCAGTTGGCCAATCTCGTTGGCTCGCAATATTACTGGCTGAACCATCACCACCCGATCATGCTGATGGGATACATCACAGTTCTCGAAGCATTTCCTCCTTCCAAGCAGCGTGTCGATGAAATCCGAGATCGGTCGGGCGTTCCTGAAGCGGCATTCAGGACATTGAGAATTCATGGAGAGCTTGATCCGACACATAGTGCCGAGATCGACGACACATTGAATGAACTCCCGCTGGGCAAAACCCATCTCGAAATGATTGGCGTGAGCGTCCTTCATACTTGCGAGTGGCTCTCCAGGAGCGTCCAATCCTTGAGACCCGTCGAGTCTTTGGCGAGAAGGGTTCGCTGACATACAGCAACCGCGTTCGACAGATCGCATAGCCGACCTGCTCGTTCGCTGTGTGCAAGGTGTAGCCAGCTCACCGTCTGCACAATTTGGTGATGTAGAGGTGACAATTGTGCGCCGCATCGAGCAGGATCTCTCCGGGCGCACAAAGATGCTCCACGCCAGACCTGGCGAAGCGGACGCGCGTTGGGCCAGCGACAGCCGATTGCGGAGGCATGGAATTGCCCACCGCGCCCCCGAAACTTTCCTCATGATACTGCGAGAGTGCGTGCCGATCTCCGCGAAGCAGGCCCGAACCGTCTGCATAAACGGCTCGGGGCCGCAAACGTAAGACGTGCGTGGTGAAGGTCCGGAACCAGCCGCAAGAGCATGGGGCCGTCGATCCGACCCTTAGGGCCCTGCCACGCCGAACCTTCCTGGCTGCAGATGAAACTTACATCGACATTGGAGAATCGCGCGGCGAGCGCCTCCAACTCGGAGCGGAAGGCGATGTCGTCCGCCGTCCGAGCGCAGTGAATGAAACGGATGTCATGGCCAGATGCCCGGTCGGTTAGCGCCCGCAGCATCGACATAACGGGAGTGATGCCGCTGCCGCCCGAAAGGAAAAGCGGCTTCTCGCATGGTAGATCGTCGAAGTTGAAACCTCCGACAGGCCCTTCTATTTCAATGTCGTGGCCTGCCCGGAGATTATCGTGGAGCCAGTTTGAAACGAGGCCGCCCTTCACTCGCGTCGACGCGTGGGAGGATCACCCAAGCTTGGTAGCAACGGCTGGCTTCGGTAGCTCCAGCCGTAGCTCGAATGTCTGCAACGGAGAAGCCTGATCAACGTCCGGAATTGGCGCAACTACGATGTCCAGAGTAATCGCCGGCAACGTCTGCTATCGGGCAACAGCAAAGATCACCTCAATGGCCGACATTGGGCGCGTTGCTGCCATTCGCAACGCCGAGAATGAAGGTCTCGAACGGGTCAAAAGCGACAGTTCCAACTCTCCCCTTCGCGAGGCGCACCCCTGCACCGACCACCTTCCCGCTTTAGCTCGTCCATAATGTCAGCCGTTTCGGCCAGCAAGGCATCGATCTTCATGAAATGGAGCAAGCGGTATTTCGACACCGCCGGGCGGATCAAGATGATCGAGCTGACACTGCCTCACCTTGTTGGCAATGATCGACCGCATCATCAGTTGCGCGGCGCCGAACATCGGGTCGACTGAGGTCGGGTGTCCGGCGACGCGCCTCACTGCTTGAAGCAGTGGTCGCGGTGCCATTGCAGGAAATGAGCATGCGGGCGTTCAAACTGTCGGCGAGGCGGAAGCGCGCGACGGGCCTTGTTTATGAATGCCTGCACGCTGTCGAGGTCGTTGACCTGTCGCGAGATCAGAATTTCCAAGTCATCGGATAGGCTGATCAATCCGCGATCGAACATCCAGTGTGCTGTACCAGACAGTGCGATCCCATTGTTGATGACATCCGGGCCGTTCGCTTCGACCGGTCGAATATGGGCGGCGGAAACTTCGGCCCGGCCGCCGCCATTGATCAACTTCAGTCCCGTGATCGCGCACCGCTTATCATAGGCGCGCAAGACGATGCGACGAAAAATGCGATCCCGCACAATTCGCGATTCGATGTAGCTTACGCGATCACGGCTCTGCTCGAATTCGAATGGCGCCTGCTCATCCTGAAAGCCAGCAGATGTACCGGTCTCATCAACGCGCGGTAGCAACAACTCATTCGTCTCCAGGCCCAAATCGATAATGCGGTTGAAGTCGCTTGGACTGATCGGCCGGACGGCCGATTGGGCGCGACCGGAAATCCGCTCTTGGTCGTTGAGCAAGCCTCGTTCAACGAGACCGTCAGTTCCGTTGAACGGGACAGGATTGACGAAATCGAGATAGGTTCCGGGCTCAATCAGAGCGAGATACATATCAGGCGTCACAGGATCGGGAATGACCTGTTGGACTTTGGCTACCGCGTAATAGCCACGGGTATCGGTTACCTTGCTAGGCTCGTAGTAAATGATCCAGTCACCCACGCATGCTTCGACACGACGTAGATACGGGCGAGGAAACTGGTATTGCTCTGCGGGGCGGTCGTTGTAGATCGAATCTGGGCGGTGAATGAAGACCCCGAATCCCATGAGCTTCCTGCAATGCGTTCTTTGGGAATATCTGCGTCAGATGTAACACCAATCCGATCTTGGGAACTTAGTCCAGGTCGGAGAAGCTTTTCCCCATGGTATCGGTCCTTTGGAGGCGAATAGGGAAAGCCCCTAACAAGCGACCGCGCTATTTTCACGGAACGTGTCGCGAAAGGCCTGTGACAGAAGGAGAGCGCCATGCGAAAACTCATCGTCACCGAATTCATCAGCGTCGATGGCATCGCCGAGGTCGAGAGGCTGCCTGGCGTGACCTGGAACGATGAAATGCAAAGGTTCAAGGAGGATGAGCTTGCCGACAGCGGCGCCATGCTTTTGGGGCGCACGACCTATGAGATTTTTGCCGGCTCATGGCCCAAGGAAACCGGAGATTTCGCCGACCGGTTCAACGCGCTGCCGAAATATGTCGCGTCGACGAGCTTGAAGGCGCTCGACTGGAAACCGGCCGAGCTGCTGAAGGGCGCATTGCCGCAAGCGGTCAGGCAACTGAAGCAAGGCAGCGGCGGCAACATCTATGTGCATGGCAGCCTCAGCGTCGCGCAGGAATTGCTGCGCCATAACCTGGTCGACCGCGTCAGGTTGCTCAGCTACCCCCAGCGCCGTCGGCCAGGGCAAGCCGCTGTTCCCGTCCGGCGAGCAGGTGCCGCTCGAGCTGATCTCGGCCACGCAATTCAGCAACGGCGTGGTGGCGCTCGAGTATGCGGCTGTGGTTGCGAAGTCGTGATGAGCGAGCGCCGATGTCGGCCAATCTCCCCACTCGTGGGGAACTCGTGGGGGAGATGCCCGGCAGGGCAGAGGGGGCGCGAAAGAACGCAAGCATTTGAGTTTTAGCTGCCGTAACGGCGCAGTTGCGATTTAGGTTGGCGGGACAGAGCCCCCTCTGGCCTGCCGGCCATCTCCCCCACAAGGGGGAGATCGGCAGCTTCAGCCTACGACGCGCTACTGGACGGCTCGCTGAAGCCCGGCGGAGCGCGAGCTTTCGCTGCGGCTAGGCGTGTCGCGACCGCTACTGCGAGAGGCGCTGCGCTCGCTTGCCATGCTCGGCTTTCCTGGACCTCCGCCACGGCAGGGGCCGCCGCCGTCGCGCTCGCGCGCGCCATCAGGGCCTGCCACAGCCTCGGTAGGCTACCGCGAGACTGTGACAGCGGCTCGGTTGGACAATTCACGACACAGTTTGCAGTACCTATAAAGTGCCAAGCGGCATCAGGCGCCGCCCATATAGATGTCCATGATCTGTCGGTCGTTGCGGACATCTCCGGGCGTGCCTTCGAAGCGCTTTTCTCCGGCGGCCAGGATATAGAGCCGGTCGGCGATCGGCATGGCCTCGCGAATATTCTGCTCGACCATGAGAATGCCGATGCCACGCGCGGTCAGCACCTTGATGCGCTCCAGCGTCTCGCTCACCATGGCCGGCGAAAGGCCGGCGGACGGTTCGTCGAGCAGAATGAAACGCGGTTCCGACACCAGCGCGCGCGCCAGCGCCAGCATCGCCTGTTCGCCGCCTGAAAGGGCTCCGGCCGTGGTCTTGCGCCGCCGCGCCAGCGATGGATATTGGTCGACCAGAGCCTCGATGCGCCTGTCCACCAGCTTCCGGTCGGCAATGGCGTAGCCGCCCATGCGCAGATTTTCCATCACCGTCAGCCGTGGAAACACGCCGCCGCCCTGCGGCATCAGCACCAGGCCCTGGCGCACGACTTCATGAACCGGCAAATTGCCGATCGTTTCGCCGCCAAGCCCGATTGTGCCGCCCCATACCGGCAGCGCGCCGGCGATCGCTTTCAGCAAGGTCGACTTCCCGCAGCCATTGGGGCCGAAGATGCAGGTGATCTTGCCGGCTTCCGCGACAAGGGAGACGCCATGGACGATCTCCTGCTTGCCGTAGCCCGCAACGACGCTGTCTGCGACCAACGTGCTCATTGCGGACGCCCTAGATAGGTCTGCATGACTTCGGAATTTTGCACGATGTCCTCGAACGCGCCGCTGGTCACCACCCGCCCTGAATCCATGACGATGATGCGGTCGCAGACATTGCGCACCATTTCCATGTCATGCTCGATGACGAAGAAGCTGGTTCCCTGCTCGCGCAGCCTGGCGATCGCTTCCAGGATGATCTTGCGGATGTTGGGGTGGACGCCGGCCGTCACCTCGTCGAGCAGGATGAGGGACGCCTGGCGCATGATCACGCGGCCGAATTCGAGCAGTTTCTGCTGGCCGCCGGACAAGTCGGACGCGCGGTTGTTGGCGACCGGTTCGAGATGCAACAGCGCCAGCGTCTCGTCCGCCCGCTGGTGCGCGCCATGCCAATTACCCTCAGCAGCCGCGGCCAGAAGGTTCCCACTGACTGTCATGTTCTCGAACAACGCCGGGATCTGAAAGGTGCGCGCGAGACCGAGGCGGGCTATCGTATAGGCCTTTTTGCCACCGATCTCATGGCCGTCGAACAGGATCTGCCCGCGATCGGGCGTCTCCATGCCGGCCACGAGGTTGAACAGGGTCGATTTGCCCGAGCCGTTGGGGCCGATGAGGCCGGCGATCTCGCCGCGTCCGACCTCCAGGTCGACGCCGGCGGCTGCCTGGATGCCGCCGAAATGCTTGTGCACGTCGCGAACGAAGAGGATGGGCTGGTCGCCTGGCGCGGGCGCTTGCGCCGTCATGCTCACGAGCGTCCTCCCTGGCGGGAGCCGAGCAGGCGTCCGAGCACCGTGTCGAGCACGCTGCCTGATTTCCCGCTTCGCCGCGCAAACAGGCCGACGATGCCGTTGGGCAGGAACAGCACCACCAGGATGATGGCGGCGCCGAGAATGGCGATATAGAAGGCGGTATCGCCATAGTACATCCAGATAAGCCGGTTGACGAAGAACAGCGCGACGCCGCCGATGGCCGGCCCCCACAGGCTGCCGAGCCCGCCGAGCAGGACCATGACGACCATCTGGTCGGTGATGTCGCCGCCGAACACGCTCTTTGGATTGATGAAGGTCACCCAGTAGGCGAAAATACTGCCGAACACGGAGGCGACGACGGCGCTGAGCATGAAGGTCTGCAACTTGACCAGCGAGGTGTTGATGCCCATGGCTTCGGCCGCCGGTTCGTGATCCCGTAAGGCCTTGACCTTCAAGCCGAAGCGGGAGCGCTCGAACAGCGACCAGGTGAGGAAATAGGTCAGGACGGCGGCCGCGAACATGGCGAAGTAGAAGAAGCGCTCGTTGAGGAAGGGAGGCAGGCCGATACCGCCGGTTCCGCCGGTGAAATCGACGACGGTGGCGAACTGCATGAGCACTTCGGCGAAGGCCCAGGTGGCGATGGCGAAATAAGCGCCGCGCAGCCGCAATGTCGGCGCGCCGATGACGACCGCAAACAGGGCTGTGACGATCATGCCGATGGGAATGGTTGCGAGGAACGGCACAGCGAAATCCGCGCCCATCAGGATGGCGGTGGCGTAGGCGCCGATGCCGAAGAAGGCCGAATGGCCGAAATTGATGTAGCCGGCATAGCCGCCTAGCATGTTCCAGGAACAGGCGAGCCCCGCCCACATCAGCGCGCCGGTGGCGATGCGCAGCCAGTAATTGTTGACCAGCACCGGCAGCAACGCCAGCACGACGAGGATGACGACGAGGAGAAGCGGGCCGGCCCAACGATTTTTCATGATCTGGGCCATCTCACAGTCCGCGCCGCAGGATGCCGCGCGGGGAAATCAACAGGACAAGGAAGAGCGTTGCGAAGATCGCGAGATGCGAGTAGCTGGCTCCGCCATAAGTCGCGACAAAGGCTTCGATGACGCCCAGAAGCAGGGCCGCCACAAGCGCGCCGCCCAGCGAGCCCAGCCCTGCCAGCACGGCGACGAAGAAGGCGAACAGCGTATAGCGCAGGCCGATCTCCGGATTGACCGAATAGATGCCTCCCATCAGAACGCCCGACATCGCCGTGATCCCCGCGTAGAGCCCGTAAACATTGGCGCTGAGACGCCGGATGTTGACCCCCATCAAGGCGGCGTTCTGGCGATTTTCGGCCGTCGCCCGGATCGCCAGCCCGTAGCGCGTGCGAAAGAGAAAGAAAAACAGCCCGCCGGCGATGAGTACCGCGAACGCCGCCGCCGCCACCCGGATCAGGGGCACCGTGACCGGGCCGATCATGATGCTGTGACCGCTAAGCGCCGTCGGCACGCTATGCGTATTGAAACCCCAGACGGTCAGCATTCCGCCGCGCAGCAAGGTGAAGATGCCGAAGGTCAGCGCAAGCGCCATCAGTTCGGGTCGCGCCGTGCGGCTGTTTCGAACATTGTAGATCATCGGCCCCATGAGATAGCCGATCGCGCCGAACAGGACGAAGGCCATCGGCATGGCGAGGAACCCGTCTATGCCGAGAAAGGCCGCCATGTAATAGGCGAAGTAGCCGCCGAGCACGACCCATGCCCCGACCGCAAAGTCGATGACATGGAGCACGCCGAAGGTCAGTTGGAAGGCGATCGAAAACGTGGCGATGACACCGCCTATCAGTAGGCCGTTGAGCAGGGTTTGAAGAAAAAGATCCAATGGCAAACCTGTCCGTCAGTCCAAAAAGTCCGCAACATGCTTTTGGCGCGAGTGTGAATAGACGCCCGCAGTATAAAGCCCAACCTACATCCTGGCCTTTGGAAGAGCCGGCCGTCATCATGCTGCCCGCTGGCGTAGCAGGCGACGGCGAATAGCGACTCCGCCCGGCCTCAAATCGCGATTATTTCCAGGCCGGCAACGGGTAGATGAACTCGGCCGCGGCCGCTTCCTTCGGGCCGACAGCGACGGTCTTTCCATCCTGGATCTGGATCATGACCGGCACCGGCTGGATGTTGTCGTGATAGTGGTCGCCTTCCTTCTCGAACTTGATCGGTCCGTAGAAAGTCGTGATGTCGGTGCCGGCGATGGCGTCCTTGAGGGCGACGCGGTCCTCGGGGGTGAGCGAAGGCTTCTTGCCCAGTCGCTTGGCGGCGTCGGCGAAGACGAGGCCGCTGGCCGAGCAGGCGGCTTCCGTGTAGTCGGGCTCATGGCCGAACTTTGCCTGGGCCCGCGCGACATAGTCCTGTGCGGTGCCGAACAGGTCGTCCTTGTAGGGTACCGTAGGCAGCCATACGGCGACGCCGGAGGTGCCGTTCGCATCGGCGCCGAGCGCTTCGGCGAAGGCCGGATTGGTCACGCCGTAATGCATGATCAAGGCCTTCGGCCGATAATTCAGCGATTTCGACGTCTTGATCACATTTATCAGCGGCTCTTCATGCCCGCCCACCGCGACGATGTCAGGGTTGAGGGCGGCGATTTTGGACATTACGGGGGTGAGATCGCCGGAAGCTGGAACGAGCTCGTAGGCGACGACTTCGAGCCCCGCTTCCTTGGCGCCGCGCTGGAAGCCTTCGCCGGTCTCCTTCGAAAAGGGTTCGTTGACGCCGATCACCGCGATCGTCTTCGCCTTCGGGTTTGACAGCGCCACCAGCACGCCCAGCGACTGGCCGGATGTCGTGTCGACGGAAGGGATGATGCCGAAATTGAATTCGGGCTTGGCCAACCAGACATTGGGCGACTCGGCCGAGCCCGAAATCATCGGCACCTGGTATTTCTGGCAGATCGGCTGAACGGCGATTGTCGAGCCACTGGTGTAGGGGCCGAGCAGGAAATCAACCTCGTTCTGCACGATCAGCCGTTCGGCGGCGTCGGCGCCGGTGGCCGGATTGCTCTGGTCGTCGCCATAGAACATCTCGACCATGAAACGCTCGCCGCCGACCTCGACGCCGCCCTTCTCGTTGGCCGCTTCGGCCCAGAGATCGTAACCGTTCTTGGTCAAATTGCCGCCCGAAATATTCTCGCCCGACAGAGACGTGATGACGCCGGCCTTGAAAGTCGCCGCCTGGGCGCGCGCGGTCCGCACGAACGGCATCGAAATCGTGCCGCTGGCAAGCGCCAGGGCGCTGCCGCCGAGAAACGTGCGTCGAGAAAAGCTTACGTCCTTCTTTGGCATGATGGTCCTCCCGCATTCGTTCCTAAAGTTGCAGGATATGTCCGCACACCGCACAAATCTACTGGAAACGCTCGCTGCAGCTCTCTGAAAATCCATAGTTGCAGCGCACCACAGCACTTCGTGCTGGTCGTCCATGTGGCGACCCGCGCGCAGAAGCCATGTTCGGCCCTCCCTTTCCAATGCCGCTGAGCTTTTCGCCCGTCCGGTCATGGATTTCCGTGACCTCCGGCGTCAGAGTGTCATTGCAAATCAGCCATCTCGTACAGCGGCCGGATTTCGATCTTGCTCGGTCCCGGCATGTGATTGGGGCAGCGCTTCACCCAGGCGACCGCCTCGTCCATGTCCTTAAAATCCCAGAGTCAGAAGCCGGCGACAACTCGCGGGTCTCGGCCAACTGCCGTCTCAACCATTTGCGAATAGCACCCATGGCATCAAAAGGGGGCCTCCTTCCTTCCGCTAGTCCGCCCCGTCGGTTTTTGCCCGCTCGATAAATTTCCCCGCGACCGCTTTGCCGAGCGCGGCGCCGGCCCGGTTGTCCATCTCATAGTGGATGCCTGCCCAGACGCGGGAATCACCCGCCTCTTTGCCAGCCGCGCGGATGAACTCCGCATGGCCGGGAAACAGGTACGCCAGGACCTCGCATCGGGCAGTCGAGAGCGTGGAATGGTTCGACGGATAACTGGGATGAGCTGGCACCGCGAACAGGGGAGTGATGCTCGCGTCAAGCATGTTGGGCCGCAGATACCAATAGGCGTACTTCCCGTCGTTGCTTGCAATAAAGGCGTCGTAATAGACCGTTGCGAGCATAGCGTAAGCCCGCGCGGCACGCGGCGGGTTCGTATCCGTCTTGTCCTCGAACATCCACTTGCTGGCATAGTCATACCAGTCAGTGAACAGGCCGGATGGGCTTTGCCAGTAGAACGCTTTGTAGCTGTTAGGGAATTTTCTCTCAGACTGTCGGATTGCATCCATCTCGGCCTTTACGGCCGGGGACTGGCAGTCGGGCGGCGCCGGCGGCCTGAATTCATCGGGTGCAGCCAGCACGATCGGCTTCCAGTTTGGCATGGTTACATTGGCGGGTTTGTTCCCGACCCACATGCACGCCCCGGTCGGAACAGTGCCGCTCCACGCTGCATCGGAGCCATCGGCCTTTGCCCGCGCAATCACCTGCTCTGCGACCCTCTGCCCCAACTCCAGGCCGGCGGAAGAATCGCTTGGGAACTGGACACCGGCAAGGACACGCGACTGTGCCGCTTCTTCGGCCATTGCCTTGAACGACAATGTCTCTTCGGGAAAGAAATAAGAAAGAACGGTCGCGGCAGCTCCGGCGGCTGCGGCATGCTCGGATGGATAGGAGGGACTCCGCGGCGGCGGCAGCGCAGTCGCCAGTGTCGCATCCGCCTCGCTCGGGCGCGGCCGATTGTAGAAGTACTTCGCGTCCCAGGCAGCAATGGTGGCGTCGTACATCGCCATCGTCAAATAGGAGTAGACGCGGTGCGCATTTGGAATCTGCTGGTTTTCGAGAAGGCGATTGTTGACCAGATCGATCCATCGGTACCCAGGCGAGCCGGCGTCCCAGAAGGTGATTTTGTCGGCGGCAGCCGGATCCTTTTGCGCCAAGAGATCCCGCATCTGTGCCAATTCGGCTGCTGCGGCGGAGGCGTCAGGCGGCGGCGGGACTCGGAAGTCCTCGCCAGACGTGATTACCCACGTCTTCCACGTTCCAGCCTCTGGTTCTATCAAATCCGATTGGGCGAAAGCGCAGTTCCCTGAAAAAAGGATTACTGCGCAGGCCTTGCCAAAACCGCTAAGCATGCGAGCCTCCCATAGGTTGCCCCCGCCCAAAGACGGAGGGTTTTCCGTTTTCAAGCTTTTATTTTAGGAAAATCTAATTATACCGCGAGACGCTGCCGACTAAAAGGATAAAAGCTAGAGCCCGGCAGCATTGTGAAAGGGCACGTCCGAGGGCAAACTGTCTTCCTGATTTGCACCCACGTCCTACCCTGCCGGCCACATTGACTGGCACTTTGACCAAGGCGCAAGTCAGCACCGAGATCGTGTTCACGAAGTCAGCGTTCAAGCTGCAGTAGGGCAAACTATGATGGGCTGGGAACTTGCGCGGTTACGCTATGCAATCGACTGATAGGTTGGCGGGACAGCGCCCCCCTCTGGCCTGCCGGCCATCTCCCCCACAAGGGGGGAGATCGGCAGCTTCAGCCTCGGCGCCCCTGCCCGCCTGACGCCACGTTCTGCTCAGCCGCAACAAGGATCTCGACAAACCTGGTCACCTTGGGCGGCCGGAACCTCGCGGCGGGGTAGACTGTGTAGATGCCTCCGGAGGGCAGCTGCCACTCGGGCAGGACCTGGACGAGCCGGCCCGTGGCCAACTCATCCCGCACCAAAAAATCCGGCAGCACCGACAGGCCGGCACCGGCGCGGACGGCCGCCAGCACTGCCGGCGTCGCGTCGATGGCGATCGTTGCCTGCATGCGCACGGTCTGCTCGGCGTCGCCGCGCGAAAATTGCCATAGCAGCGGTTCGCGCAGCGCCATGTTGGCGACGAAGGGCAGCCCGGCCAGGTCTTGCGGTTCGCCGGCCTGGAAGCGCCCGGCGAACCCGGCGCCGCACACCATGAATTGCCTAAATGTGCCGATGCGTCGTGCCTGCAGGCTGGAATCGGCCAGCCAGCCGACGCGGATCGCCACGTCCATTCCACCGGACGCCAGGTCGATAGTGTCGTCGCCCAGCGTCAGCTCGACCCGGCAGGCGGCATAGCGGGTGCTGAATGCGGCGACCACCGGCACCACCGCCGAGGTGCCGTAATCGTTGGGCGCCGCGATGCGCAGCGTGCCGGTCGGCTCGGCGGCCGCCTGCGCGAGCTCGTCGAAGGCATCCTCGGCCTGCTGCAGAACCTGCAGGCAGCGGGCATGGAATGTCCGGCCGGCCTCGGTCGGATGGACGCGCCGCGTCGTGCGGATCAGCAGCGTCGTTCCGACATCACGCTCCAGCCGCGCCACCTGCTGGCTGACGACCGCCTTGGTTATGCCCAGCCGCTCGGCGGCCCGCGTGAACGAGCCGGCATCGACCACCGCGGCGAAATAGGCCAGCCGGTTCAGGTTCATGCGTGGTTCATGGCAGGGGCGATCCTATTGTCAGGCAATGGCATACATTACGTCTATTTTGTTGGCCTTCAATACGCATTCCGTCTTTGCCATCTTCCGGACATCGAGGCTGCGTGGGGGAGAAGCGCCCGCCTCGCCCGAATTCCGCATCTCCCAGGAGAGATCCATGTTCACACGGAGAGCCATCATGAAAACCACCCTCGCCGCCGGCGCCGCTGCGGTCTTCGCTCCCGCCGGGCTTGGCCATGCCGCCGCAGGGCTGTCCTGGAAGCATTTTCCGGCCGGCGAAAACGGCTTCTTTCGCGCCCCCGTGCTGATCACCGGCGCCTCCGAGGCGCTGCTGATCGACGGCGGTTTCACCTATTCCGACGGCCAGGCCGTGGCCGACGCGATCAAGGCGACCGGCAAGACGCTCACCACCATCTATGTCAGCCAGTCCGACCCGGACTATTATTTCGGCCTCAAGCCGATCAAGCAGGGTTTTCCGCAGGCACGGGTGATCGCCGCTGCCGAGACGGTGGCCTCCATCAATGGCAGCGTCGACAAGAAAATCGCCGTCTGGGGGCCGCAGCTCAAGGAGAATGGCCCACAGGCGCTCGCCGATGTTGTCATCCCCGAAGTCTTCGACGGCAAGACGCTCACCGTCGATGGCGAGACCATCGAGATCGTCGACGCCGAAGGCCTTGCCAACCGGCGCTATCTCTCGGTGCCGTCGCTGAATGCCGTGTTCGGCGGGGTGATGATTTTTTCGGGCGTGCATGTCTGGACCGCTGACACGTCGAGCAAGGAACAGCGCGCCGCCTGGCTCGCCAATCTCGAAAAGATCGCGGCCAGCAAGCCTGAAATCGTCGTGCCCGGCCACATGACGCCGGAGGCCGCCACCGACCTTTCGGGCGTCGAGCACACCAAAACCTATCTCATCGCCTTCGAGGAAGAACTGGCCAAGGCCAAGGACGCGGCCGCGCTCAAGACCGCCATGGAAGCCCGCTTCCCCGGCCTCGGCATGGGGGTCGCGCTCGACATCGGCTCCAAGGTCGCCACCGGCGAGATGAAGTGGGGTTGAGAGCGCCTCGATCTGATCCGCACTATTTACGAAGGATTATCATCGGAGGAGAATGGCGGCAAATTGTCGACGTCGCGCTGCCCCTCATCCGCCTGCCGGCACCTTCTCCCCGTATAGGGACGGGAAAAGAAGCCCCCCGCCCCCAGGTGCTCTTGGTTCCCAGATGCCGGAGCGATGCGCGCGGCGCGCGATGCGATCCGCGCAAATTGGCTGGGAACCCCTTGGGGTCACCGGGTGTTGGCACGCAGGAGATTCGACAGCGATGCCGCAGATCGCGAACAACGCCGCCGCAGGATCTGAACGGTCCGTCCGAAGCAGCGCAAAACTGTTCCTATGCGGCGACGTGATGCTCGGGCGCGGCATCGACCAGATCCTCGCCAGTCCCGGCGATCCGCACCTTGGCGAGCGCTATGTCAAAACGGCAACGACCTATGTCGAGCTTGCCGAACGCATCAATGGACCGATCCCGAGAAAGGTCGACGACAAGTATGTCTGGGGCGATGCGCTTAGCGAATTGGATCGTGAAGCGCCCGATGCGCGGATCATCAATCTCGAGACCAGCATCACCACCAGCCTGTCCTTGGCGCCGAAGGGGATCAATTACAAGATGAACCCGGCAAACATCGGCTGCCTGGCGGCGGCACGGATAGACTGCTGCGTGCTCGCCAACAACCATGTGCTCGACTGGGATGAGCCTGGCCTCGTCGAGACCCTCGATACGGTGCGACTTGCCGGCCTCGCCCATGCCGGGGCCGGGCTTGACGCGGACGAGGCGGCGGCGCCTGCCGTCATTGAACCGGCCGGCGGGGGCCGCGTGCTCGTCTTCGGCTTCGCGCTGCAGTCGAGCGGCGTTCCAGCTTCATGGGCAGCCGGAGCTTACAAGCCAGGCGTCAATTTGCTGGCGGATCTCTCGGAGCTCAAGCAGATCGCCCGATCCGTGCAGGCCATAAAACAGCCTGGCGACCTCGCGGTGGCCTCGATCCACTGGGGCGGCAACTGGGGCTACCAAGTCCCGGCGGAAGAACGCGCGCTTGCCCATGCTCTCATCGATGTTGCAGGTTTCGATGTCGTGCATGGGCACTCCTCCCATCATCCCAAGCCGATCGAAATCCATCACGGCCGGCTGATCTTCTACGGATGCGGCGACTTCCTCACCGACTATGAGGGAATCACCGGCAACGAAACGTTTCGTGGTGAGCTTGCGCTGATGTACCTGCCGCGGCTCGCCATACCGGACGGTACGCTTGTTTCGCTCGAGCTGGTGCCGTTCCAGCTCGCCAGGTTCCAGCTAAACCGCGCCCTGCGCGAAGATGCCGCCTGGCTCGCAGCCATGCTTGAGCGCGAGTGCTCATTTTTCGGCACGCATGTGGCGCTCGGCGACGACAATCGTCTCACCGTCGTCTGGTGAAGCCGGCAACCTGCGATCAGCAGCCAGCCGCTCTAGCGTTCAAGCCGCTCAGGCCGTCCTCGGCCAAGCGCACCGTCGGCGCGGGCCTGCAGGTAGGCGTAGATGTCGTCGATGTAAGGAGCGACGTTGGGGTCGTCGGCGAAGCCCTTCATCACCGAAGGGCCGCTGCGCACACCGTCGCGAACGTTGCGCCGAAAGACCTCGAGATCGGGCAGCCGGTCGACAAGGGCCGAGGCGAAGGTCGAGCCCATGCCGTCGGGACCATGGCAGTGATTGCAGCTGCCATGATAGCGACGGAAGCCGTTATAGGTCCGCGCATCGACCTTGCCGCCGACAATTTCGTAGAACTTGCCCGGGGCCAGCTCAGCCTGGGCGCCGAAGCCGGCGCCGACGGTAAAGACGACAACACACAGGACGAGCCATGCAGACGTCGTCTGTCGCCGACGTTGCAGGCTCATCCGGCGCCGCCGCAAGGCACCCGCCTCTGAATCACCAACCTTGGATCGCCTCACTCGACCTTGGATCAGTCAACGGCGAGCTTCGGGGAAGATACCACGATTCCGTCTATAGCCTGCGGACTGACGACGAGCTTGCCGCCGACACGCGATATCTCGATGATCTGGTCCGACTCTCCCAGCTTGCCCGGCACGGAGACCGCGACTATCTGGTTCTCGGTCAGTGTCGCCACGAAACGCACGGGCAAGCCAGCCTCGCCCTGCGCGATCGTGGTGACCACCCGATAGCCGTCCTCCTGCGGCGTGTAATAGACGACACCAAGGAAACCGGCGAGATCGATGCTTTCGGCCTTCATGGCTCCAAGCTCGCCGGCATGCGCGGGCATCGCCGCGATGCAAAGTGCTGCAAAAGCAATGTACTTGTACATAATGCTGCTCCATTCCGAATTGTCCGGGTCGAGCCCGGCTCAAGGTTTCAGCAATAGACGGTCGCGCCGTGATAATCGGCGCACGCAGGCAGAATTCTGGATTAGTCCCCCCGGCTGCATCACAGTGGCGAAGGTCCGCGAGCCGAGAACGCGCTGAACCCACTGGTTGTCACAGTTAAGTGTGACCTTATCTTCTGGGGCGAGAGTATTTCACCGCCCGGGTGCTTGCGCATCCCCTGTTTGGGGGAGATAATCGGAATTTAAGCGATCGCTAAAGTTGGAGAAGCGAGAGCACCTGTGAGAGGGCGCGGCTTTCCGCCCGCATCGGACGCGCTGTCGACATGCGAGGGGGCCGTCGATGGCCAAGGCATTGTCGCATCATGAGCTGTCGAAGCTGATCGGCTCGATCTACGATTGCGCACTCGACCCGGAGCGATGGGAGCACGCGCTTGCCGGAATCAGGGATGCGCTCGACGCCCAGACTGCGGTCCTGCAGCTTGACGACCTCGCCAACGACCGGCTGCTGATCTACAGGACCGTGGGCATAGAGCCGTACTGGCTGGAGCAACAGGCGAAATATATCCCCGAGATCCACGCCCGGCTGCTCGAGGATCTCTCGACATGGCCTTCGCTCGATATGCCGCATGTGGTCTCACGCCATATCCCTCAAACCTACCTGGAGACCTCCCGGTATTTTCAGGAGTGCCTGAAGCCGCAAGGCCTGGTCGACGTCATGTCGTTCTTCCTGATCCACACCCCTACCCGCCTTGCCGGCTTCGCCGTTGCTCGGCATAAGCGGCAAGGCATTATCACCGAGCGCGAAATCAAGCTTGGCAGACTGTTGCAGCCGCATGTGCGCCGTTCGGTGATAATCAGCAACATGCTGGACATCGGCACTGTCGAGCGCGCAGGAATGGCCGAGGCACTCGATGCGCTCACATGCGCCGTGGTCCTCACCAATGAACGTGGCGCCGTCCTGCACGCCAACCGCTCGGCCAAGCACATGCTGCGGAGCGGCGGCCCGATCCAGGATGTCCGGGGCATTCTGCAAGCGAAGATCCCGTCGGCTTCCAGGGAACTTCACAGCGCCATCATGCTTGCGGCTCAGGATGAGGTCAGCATCGGCAAGACAGGGCTTGCCGTCCTCCTCAGCGAATCCGGCCTGCCGCCCGTCTTCGCCCGCGTGCTGCCGATGGCCGGCGGCGACCTGCGCGCCGACATGGAACCCGCGGCGGTAGCCGCGGTGTTCATCGGCAATGCACCGGACGAGCATGACGCCGCCGGAATGCTGGCGAGAGCCTTTGGGCTTACGCTGGCCGAAACCCGCGTGCTCGCCAGCCTTGTCGCCGGGCACACCTTGGCCGAGACCGCCGCCAGCCTTCACATTGCCAACGCGACCGCCAAGACGCATCTCGACAATATCTTCCAGAAGACCGGCGCCTCCCGCCAGGCCGATCTGATGCGCCTCGTCATGCAGATCGTTCCGCCCGCCTGGCAGCCTGGTCCCTGAACCACACTCGTTCACCGCTTTGGATACAGGTATCCAACGCCGCGGATGGTCTTGATCAGTTCCGGCTTGGCAGTCAGTGCGTTTCTAATGTTCAGCGCTTGCGCTTGTTTCGATGAGGCAACCGAGCATCAGGCTTTCCGCGCCACGCCCCCCACCTGCTTGGTGCGCCTGCTCGTGTCGACCTTGGCCCGCATCTCCACCGCCTTCTCGATCTCCCGCTTCAGCTCGTCTTTGATATCAGCCGTTTCGGCCATCAAGGCGTCGATTTTCATGAAATCGAGCACGCGGTATTTCGACACCGCCGGCCTGACCAGTATGTCCGGCTGGCATTGCCTCAGCTTGGCGGCGATGATCGACTGCATCATCAATTGCGTGGCACCGAACATCAGGTCGACGGAGGTCGGGTATTTGCGCCCGCCTTTGGCCGGCGCGCCAACGACGTCGACGGCGATGATGATGTCGGCGTCGTCCTCGATCAGGTCGAACGGCACCGGATTGTAGATGCCGCCGTCGATCAGCAGCCTGCCGTCGCGCATCACCGGGCGAAATACCGCGGGAATAGCCGCCGAGGCGGCAAGCGCTGAATGCAGGTCGCCGTCGCTCAGCACGGCGAGCTTATGGCCGAAGAAATCCGTGGCCGTCACCTTCAGCGGTATTTTCAGATCGGCGAAGCTTTCGGGTATGGCGTCGGGCATGAATGCCTTGAGGATGCGCTCGACATTGAACTGGGTGACACCCAGCCCGCCCTGCAGCGCCTCGGCAAAGGTGCCTGGCCGCGCCCGCCACATGCGCGCCGCCACCTCGGCGCGGCGGCCGAGGATCGAGCGCATGTAGTGGTGAATGTCGCTGCCGGCCATGCCCGAAGCCATGCCGGCGCCCATGATGGCGCCGATCGATGAGCCTGATATGGCGACCGGCCTTATACCCAGCTCGTCCAGCACCTCGATGACATGGATATGCGCCAGCCCGCGCGCGCCGCCGCCGCCGAAGGCGATGCCGAAGCTCGGGCTCATCCCCTGCCCCCCATTTGGGCTCATTCCTCCTTGGCCTCGCCGTGCTTCGGCCCGACGACCATGATGGCCGGCTCGGCGGAAAGCAGCTTTTTCGCCGCCGCCTTGACCTGATCCAGCGTCACCGCGTCGATGAGGGCGGCGCGGCGCTGCATATAGTCGCTGCCGAGCTTGTCGAGCTGCAGCTCGAGCAGCGTCGCGGCGATGGCGCCGGAGGAGTTCAGATTGTTGATGGCGTAGGCGCCGATCAAGTATTTCTTGGTCGCCGCCAGTTCCGCTTCGGTCGGCCCTTCCTGGGCCATGCGCTTCACCACCTCGCGCACCACAGCCAAAGTCTCGGCCGCCCGGTCCGCGCGGGTCGCCGTGGTGATGGCCAGGGCGTCGGCGTGCTGGTGGTCGACCAGGTCGGAACTGACGCTGTAGGCCAGGCCGCGTTTTTCACGCACCTCTTCGAACAGCCGCGAGGTGAAGGCGCTGCCGCCGAGGATCGCGTTCATCAGAACCGCGGCGAAGAAATCCGGCGCACTCCGCTCGACGCCGGGATAGGCGAGTTGCAGCGACGTCTGGGGCTGGTCGTAATTGACCTCGAGCTGCTGGTTGAGTTTCGGATCGACATCGGCGACGGGCGCGAGCGCCTGATGCTGCGGCAGGCCGCCGAAGACCATATCGAGCTTTTTCTTCAACGTCTCGGCATCGATGGCACCGACCACCGCCACATGCAGGCCATCACGAGCGAAATTCGCCTTGTGAAAGGCGATGAGATTGTCCGGCGTGATGGTGGCGATGCTTTGCCTGGTGCCCTCTTCGGGCCGCGCATAGGGATGGGTGCCGTATAGTGCCTCCAGCCATTTGCGCTGGGCGAGTGTGTCCGGGTCAAGCTCGTTGGCGATGATGCCGGACAGCACTTGCGCGCGAATGCGGTCGATTGGCGCCTGGTCGAAACGCGGCTCGGTGACCGCCAGCCGCAACAGGTCGAACGCCGCGTCGCGCTGCTCGGCAAGCATGCGCATCGAGCCATAGATGCCGTCGCGCGCCGCTTCGAAGCTCATCTCGGCGCCGACGTCGTCGAGCTTGATCTGGAAGGACTCGCTGTCGAGATTGCCGGCGCCCTCGTCGAACAGGCCGCTCATCAGATTGGCAAGGCCCACCTTTCCAGCGGGATCCTGCGTCGTGCCGCCGTCGAAGGCGAAGCGGATGGCGACGAGCGGCACGGAATAGTCCTCCACCAGCCAGGCGGTGATGCCCTTTGACGACGTCACCTCCTGGATGCTCATGGCCGCACGAGCGGAAAGCGCCGGCAGGACGAGGAAGACGAGGGAGAGGAGCAGGGTGACTAAAGGGATGGCAATACGCTTCGGCGCAATCGCTTCGGATAAATGGTAGCTTCCGACTGATTTTCGAGACGAATAGCTGTCGGAGTCAGCGCCGCCCCTCATCGCCCTGCCGGGCACTTCTCCCCGTATAGTGACGGGGAGAAGGGGCTGGCCGCAATGCCCGCGCCCTTCTTCCGAACGCTGGTGATTGGCGAAACCGTCGATGACAGCGCCCCTCTCCCCGTCACTATACGGGGAGAGGATGCCGGCAGGCAGGTGAGGGGCAGCGCAAACGCTCAAGCTCGTCATCACATCAATTCCCTGCCTGTGTCTGCGGCAAGAGATAGCCTGATGTCGAATGGTTGAGATTGAGATAGCGCGCCGCAACCTGCCTGACTTCGTCGGCGGTGACCTTGCGGATGCGGCCCGGCCATTCCTCTACATCCCTGACGTTGCCGCCGGTGGCGAGCGTCGCGCCGTAGATGTTGGCCATCGAATCCTGCTTGTCGCGGGCAAAGATCATCGAGCGGACGAAACGATCCTTGGCCTTCTCCAGCTCGCCCGATGTGACGCCCTCGCTGGCGATGCGGGCGACCTCGGCCTCGACCGCCGCCTGGACATCGGCCAGCTTGGCGTCGCCGCGCGGCGCGCCATAGACGGTGAAGGTGGTAGCATCGAGCATGGTGCCCTGGAAAAAGGCGCCGGCCTCGGCGGCAATGCCTTGCTTGACGACAAGCTGCTGGTACAGCCGGCTGCGGCTGCCGCCGCCGAGGATCTCCGCCAGCAGGTCCAGCGCTTCCGCTTCGCCCGGCTTCGCAGTGTGATAGGAGGGAACCACCCATTGCGTCGAAAAATTCGGCACGCTGACACGCGCGTCAGCGAGCGTCACCGTGCGCCTGGTGTTCTGTTCGGGTTCGACCGGACGGATGCGCGGCGGCAGGTCTGGACCACGCGCGACCTTGCCATAGGTCTTTTCGGCCAGCGCCTTGACCGCCTGCGGCTCGACGTCGCCGGCCACCACCAGCACGGCGTTGTTGGGCGTATAATATTTGTCGTAGAAAGCCTTGGCGTCGGCGCGGTTCAGCTTTTCCATCTCCTGCATCCAGCCGATCACCGGAATGCGATAGGGCTGGTTCTGCCAGAGCGTGGCGTCGACCTCCTCGCCGAGCACTGCCTGCGGATTGCTGTCGATGCGCGAGCGGCGTTCCTCGAGGATGACGTCGCGCTCGGTGGCGATGACGTCGTCGTTGAGGATGAGGTTGCGCATGCGATCGGCCTCGAAATCCATCATCTGCTCGAGCGCCTGCGGCACCACCGTCTCGTAAAAGGCGGTGTAGTCATAGGAGGTGAAAGCGTTGTTCGAACCGCCGATGGCGGAGACGGCGCGGTCGAACGCGCCGGCCGCATGGTTGGTCGTCGCCTTGAACATCAGATGCTCGAAGAAATGGGCGATGCCGGACTTGCCCGGCGGCTCATCGGCGCTGCCGAACTTGTACCACACCATATGAGTGACGATCGGCGCGCGGCGATCGGGGATGACAACGACCTCCATGCCGTTGTCGAGCAGGAAATTCGTCACCTTACCGTCGTCCGGCTTGTTGTCGGCCAGAACCGGCCCGGTCATCACAAGAGCCAGCGCAAAAAGCGTACCGCGCAGCCAATCAGCCTGAGATGTCATCAATGACTCCGGTGTCATGGGGTGGGACGATAGGCGGGGGTGTTGCCACAGGCAAATTGATTTGTTCGTCATTTTGAAGGCGCTGCGCTCCCTTCATCCAACCTCGATAAAGCGGATAACCGTCTCGCCATAGCTGCGCTCGTCGACAACCGAAAAGCCCGGCCCTGCCTCGAACGGCGCCGCTGCCGCCTCCTCGACGACGCAGAGCGCGCCGGGGGCGAGCCAGCCGCCGGCCTTGGCCGAGCGCAAGGCACGCTCGCCCAGGCCCTTGCCATAGGGCGGGTCGGCGAACACCAGGCCGAACGCGGCCATCGTGCCCGCCTCGCCCAGAGCCGTAGCGTCGCGACGGAATATCTTGGTACGCCCGGTGAGGCTGAAGGCCTCGACATTGGTGCGGATCAGGCCGCGCCCTTCCGCCGATTCTTCGATGAAGACGCCATAAGATGCGCCGCGCGACAGCGCCTCGAGGCCGAACGCGCCGGTGCCGGCGAACAGGTCGAGCACCCGCGCGCTGACCAGCCTATCGGGGAAACGATGCGCCAGCACGTTGAAGACAGCCTCGCGGGTGCGGTCGGTGGTCGGGCGGATGGCGCTTGAGCGGGGCGTCGCCAGCGGACGCCCGCGAAACTCACCGCCGACGATCCGCATTGCCTCCCCTGGATCCCTTGGGGCCGCTGCGCGGCCGGTCGCCGCCTTTGCCGCCATCATTTGGGCGTTCGCCACGCGGCTTGCCGAACGGCTTTGCGCCTCCGGGTTTTCCCCCTCCATGGGCGGGCTTGCCGTAAGACGGCTTGAACGAGGCCTTGCGTTCCTTGGCTTCGGCCGCCCTGGCGGCATCGGCGTCCGCCCTGCCCTTGCCGATCGGCCGCGCGCCGGGCGCCATCCAGACATTGGCCTTGCGCTGGCCCGGCGGCTCGATCGGGCGCTGCTCGCGTTCGGACTTTTTCCCGCCGCCCGGTTTGCCGCCGAAGCCGCCCGGCCCGCTACGTTCAGATTTGGGGCCGCGATCGGCAAAGCCGCCGCGTTCGGGTCCGCTGCGTTCAGATTTGGGGCCACGCTCAGCAAAGCTCTTTTCCGGCCCGAAGCTTCTGCCGGGACTTGTCGACAGCTTGCCCAACGCCTCGTCGCGGCTGCCTTCGCGGCGCTTGCGGTTCTTGATCAATCCGCCTTCGCCGATCGGACGGCGTTCGCCATCGCGGGTGAATTTCGGCCGCTCAGGTTCCTCTTCCCGCACCGCTTCGCGCCGCACCGGCCTGTTGGAAAACGGCTTGGTGATGTCAGCGTCGAAATTGGCGCCGGACTCCTCGACCAGGCGTTCGCCGAGCTGGTCGCGCAGCACCCGGCCCTTGATCTCCAGCACATGGCCCTCGGGCAGGTCGTCGAGCTGGAACGGCCCGTAGGAAATGCGGATCAGTCGCGTTACGTCGAGACCAAGCGAGCCCAGTATGTTCCTGACCTCGCGGTTCTTGCCTTCGCGCAGGCCAAGCGTCAGCCAGGCGTTAGTGCCTTGCTCACGGTCGAGCGTCGCCTCGATGGCGCCATAGAAGACGCCGTCGACGGCGATGCCTTCGCGCAAGCCGGCGAGCGCACTTTCCTCGACCTTGCCGTGGACGCGCACGCGGTAGCGCCTGAGCCAGCCGGTCGCCGGCAGTTCGAGCACGCGCGCCAGCCCGCCGTCATTGGTGAGCAGCAGCAGGCCTTCGGTGTTGATATCGAGCCGGCCGATGGTCATCAGCCGCGGCAGGTCGGCCGGCAGCACGTCGAAGACGGTCTTGCGGCCCTCGGGATCACGATTGGTGGTGACGACGCCGGCCGGCTTGTGGAACAGGAACAGCCGGGTGCGCTCGATCGGCGGGATCTCCATGCCGTCGAGATGGATGATGTCGCCAGGCATCACATTGAAGGCCGGCGAGGACAACACCCTTCCATTGACCTTGACGCGGCCGGCCGCGATCAGCTCCTCGGCATCGCGACGCGAGGCAAGACCGGCGCGGGCCAGCCGCTTGGCAATGCGCTCACCAGCCTCTTCCGTCGCTTCGGCGGGACGCGGGCGCGGTTTGAAGCCGCCCGATGCCCCTTGGGGCCGATCACCGGCAAAATCGCGCTTGGGCCGATCGCCGAAGTCGCGTTTTGGGCGATCGCTGAAGTCTCCCTTGGGAGGGTCGAAGCGCCTTTCGCTGCGCTCGCCTTCGGCAGCCGCCGGCCGGTCGCCGCGCGGCGCGTATGGCTTGCGCGGCCCCTCGCGCTTTTCATAAGGCTTGCCTTCCGGACGCGGCCCCTTGCTGAACGGCCGGTCGCCGCTTTTGAAGTCGCGCTTCGGCCGCTCGCCGTCAGCCGCCATCGGCCGGTCGCCGCGCGGCGCGTACGGTTTTCGCGGCCCTTCGCGCTTCTCGTAAGGCTTGCCTTCCGGACGCGGCCCCTTGCTGAACGGCCGGTCGCCAGCCTTGAAATCGCGCTTCGGCCGCTCGCTGTCAGCCGCCAGCGGGCGGTCGCCACGCGGGGCGTATGGCTTGCGCGGCCCCTCGCGCTTCTCGTAAGGCTTGCCTTCAGGGCGCGGCCCCTTGCTGAACGGCCGGTCGCCGCTTTTGAAGTCGCGCTTCGGCCGCTCGCCGTCAGCTGCCGGCGGGCGGTCGCCGCGCGGCGCGTAAGGTTTTTTCACGCCGAAGGACGGCTTGCCGCCCTTGCCGGCAGCGACATCGCGACCACGCGGGCCCGACGGTTTCAAGCCGTTCTTGCGCGGGAATTTCTTGTTTTTGTCGTCCATGTAGCTTTGCTCGTTTGCACTACAGCGCCGCGCGTCCGTACGGACGCGCAAAGGACGCTGTAGGACTTTGATTTGGTGCATGATCCCTTCCGAAAACCGATTCCGGTTTTCGGGATCATGCGCTAGATAACAGGATCACGCCGGAGTAGCGAGGAGATAATCGGAATGGAAACCGCTTGAAGCGGCCGGATTTCATGGCGCTGGCACTGAAGGAGGCCGAAGCCGCCGTCCTGCGCGGCGAAGTGCCGGTCGGCGCGGTCATCGCCAGCGGCGATACGGTCGTTGCCAGTGCCGGCAACCGCACCCGCGAGCTTGCCGACCCTACCGCCCATGCCGAGATGCTGGCGATCCGCGAAGCCTGCCGCAAGCTGTCAAGCGAGCGGCTCACCGGCCACGATCTCTATGTGACGCTGGAGCCCTGCGCCATGTGCGCCGGCGCCATTTCCTTCGCCAGGCTGCGCCGGCTTTATTTCGGCGCCGCCGACGAGAAGGGCGGCGCTGTGGTCAACGGCGTGCGCTTCTTCGCCTCACCGACCTGCCACCATGCACCGGACATCTATCCAGGCATGGCCGAGAGCGACGCAGCCCTGCTGCTGAAGGATTTTTTCAGGGAGCGACGCGAACCCTAACGTCGCAGGATTTCTTAGCGCCGGCAGCTTACCACGGCAGCCAGTCGAACATGCCGCCGCTCTTGTTCTTGGCGGCCGCTTCCCGCTTGAGGCGGCGTGCTTTCTTGTACTCGTCCTCGCCGAGGTCATCGACCGGCGCGGTGGCGGAAGCGGCGCGATACTGCACCGGCGGCTCGCTCAGATATCGGCGGGTGTTCGGGTCGCCCTGCTTTTGTTCGGCAAGGCGGCGCTTGACTTCGGCGGCGCGGCCCTTGTCCGAATCCGCCGGCTTCCAGGCCGGCGGATGACTGGAACCCGAGTCCTTCATCGCAGCCTTGATCGCGGTTGGATCCGTCTGGACGTCATCGACGATCTGCGCCTGGTAGGACGGATCGTCCTGGTTGAGCGTGGCCTCGGCGCGCAGGCGAGCGCGGCGCTGCTCGGGCGATTCCGGCCAATCGGCGCTTGCCGTGGCGCTGTCCTGCGGCGGCGGCAGTTGCTTCTGGCCCGGCGCCGGCTTCACCAATTCGGGGCGCGGCTTGTAGTCGATCTTTTCCTTGTTCTTCGGCATGACTGAAAAAGCGCTGGTGAGATCGCCGGCAAGCTGGGCGGAGGCGGTCTTGTCGGTCCCGTAGGTCGGCGAGCCCATGCAGCCGGACAGGGCCAGGCCGGACACGACAAGCGGCGCCAGCAGCGCAACGCGCGCGCAAGTTCTTTCGGTCATGCCAAAAAGTCCCACTCTAGACAGCCTCTCGATCGCCACCGGCCAAAGGTCCGGTCCCCATCGCCCATGCTCTTCCGACGGAAATCCGGCGACAATTTGTCGTCCGGAGTTTCGCGTGTTTATCTCAACTACTCGTTAAGGGCAACGAGTGGGGGCCGATCAATCGCCTGCCGTGGCATTTGTGCACCGATATGGTCTTGTGCCTGTCGTTATCCCAAAACCGCTACACACCCCCGGGTCAGGCCCGGGGGCATGCTTTTGGGCGACATGCATTAAAGTCGACCATGCGCCTTCAATTCATGCAGCACCGCTGCGTCCCGCGCCGAAACGTCGGGGAATTCCTTGTCCTGCCCGACATCGGCCGTGTAGCGCCATGAGCGCGCGCATTTGAGAAGGCCCCGGTCCTCGGCCTTCTCGACCACCACGGCGACGCCCTTGACGTCGTCCAGCGTGAAGGCGCCAGAAGGCGCGTTGCCATGCGCAATGACCAGATCGCTGGTGATCGCCATTTCGGCCATGTCGACATCTGATATCGCCGCTTCGAGCGCCGCATCATCGAGCGTGACGACCGGCACCGCTTCCAGCGACGAGCCGATGACCTTCTGGGCGCGCGCAATCTCCAGCGCGCCGGTGACGACACGGCGAACCTGCCGCACCTTGCGCCATTTTTCCGCCAGCGCCTCGTTCTTCCAGTCGGCCGGGATTGGCGGAAACTGGTCGAGATGCACCGAGACGGCGTCCGGATGACGGTCGAGCCAGGCCTCCTCCATGGTGAAGGGCAGCATCGGCGCCAGCCATTTCACCAGGCAGTCGAACAGATGGCGCACCACCTGCACGGACGCCTTGCGCTTCACGCTGGACGGCGCCTCGCAGTAGAGCGCGTCCTTGCGGATGTCGAAATAGAAGGCCGACAGCTCGACCACCATGAAGTCGAGCAGCGTGCGGGTGATGCGCTTGAACTCGAAGGCGTCGTAGCCCGCCCGCACGACTTCATCGAGTTCGGCGAGCCGGTGCAGCATCAGCCGCTCCAGCTCCGGCATCTTGTCCAGCGGCACGTCCTCGCCATCGTCATGGGCAAGCGTGCCCAGCATCCAGCGGATGGTGTTGCGCAGCTTGCGGTAGGCGTCGATGTTGGTCTGCAGCACGTTCTTGCCGAGCCGCTGGTCTTCCCAGTAGTCGGTCGTCACCACCCATAGCCGCAGGATATCGGCGCCCGACTGCTTGATGACGTCCTGCGGCACGACAGTATTGCCGAGCGACTTCGACATTTTCCGCCCCTCCTCGTCCATGGTGAAGCCATGGGTGACGACGGTGTCGTAAGGCGCCCTGCCCCTGGTGCCGCAGCTTTCGAGCAGCGAGGAGTGGAACCAGCCGCGATGCTGGTCGGAACCTTCGAGATAGACGTCGGCCGGCCATTTCAGATCCGGACGATCCTCCAGGGTGAAGACATGAGTCGAGCCGGAATCGAACCAGACGTCGAGGATGTCCATCACCTGCTGCCATTTCGAGGCATCGTGATTGCCGAGGAAACGATCCTTGGCGCCGGCCGCAAACCAGGCGTCGGCGCCCTCCTTCTCGAAGGCGTCGATGATGCGCTGGTTGACCGCCTCGTCGCGCAGGACGTTGCCGTCGGCATCGGCGAAGACGGCGATCGGCACGCCCCAGGCGCGCTGGCGCGACAGCACCCAATCGGGGCGCTCCTCGATCATGGCGCGGATGCGGTTCTGGCCGGCGGCCGGCACGAAGCGGGTGTCGTCGATCGCCTTCAGGGCACGGCTGCGCAGCGTCGTGCCGTCGCCGAGCTCCTTGTCCATAAAGACGAACCATTGCGGCGTGTTGCGGAAGATGATCGGCTTCTTCGACCGCCACGAATGCGGATAGGAATGCTTCAGCCGCCCGCGCGCGAACAGCGCATTGCGCTTGATCAGCTCGTCGATGACCGCCTGGTTGGCATTGCCCTTCTTGCCATTGTCGTCGATGACGCGCGCCGCACCGCCCTCGCGGTCCGCGCCGAAGCCTGGCGCATCCTTGGTGAAGAAGCCGGCATCGTCGACGGTGAACGGTATCGCTGTGTCGATGCCGCGCTGGCGAAGATCCGAAGCCGCATCCATCCAGGCGTCAAAATCCTCGCGGCCATGGCCCGGCGCCGTGTGGACGAAACCGGTGCCGGCTTCGTCGGTGACATGCTCGCCGGCGAGTATTGGGACATCGAATTCATAGCCGCCATTCAAACCTTTGAAGGGATGAGAAAGCGTAAGGCTTCCAAGCTCTTCGGCCGAAATGCTACGGAGGCGGTCCATCGTCACCTTGGCTTTGGTCGCAGCCTCTTCCGCCAGCGCTTCGGCAAAGATCAGCCTTTCGCCAGGCTGCGGGCCGAAAGCATTCTCGGCCGCAGTGACCTCGTAGAGGCCATAGTTGATGCGTGGCGAATAGTTGACGGCACGGTTGCCGGGGATGGTCCATGGCGTGGTCGTCCAGATAACGACATCGGCCTCCAGCAAGTCCAGTGACGTCTGCGTCAGCTTCGGATCCAGCTTTGCGAGCTGTCCATCGACGACGTCGGTGACTTGCCGGGCAAGGCTGACGACCGGAAACTTCGCCCAGATCGTGTCGCTCTCATAGTCCTGGTATTCGACCTCGGCCTCGGCCAGTGCGGTGCGCTCGACCACGCTCCACATCACCGGCTTTGAGCCGCGATACAGCTGGCCCGACATGGCGAATTTCAACAATTCGCCGGCGATCCGCGCCTCGGCGTGGAACGCCATGGTCGTATAGGGATTATCGAAGTCGCCGACGACGCCGAGCCTCTGGAACTCGCCGCCCTGCACCTTGATCCAGTGCGCGGCGAACTCGCGGCATTCCTTGCGGAACTCGTTGACCGGCACCTCGTCCTTGTTCTTTCCCTTGGCGCGGTATTGCTCCTCGATCTTCCATTCGATCGGCAGGCCGTGGCAATCCCAGCCGGGCACGTAGTTCGAGTCGTAGCCGCGCATCTGGAACGAGCGGGTGATGACGTCCTTGAGGATCTTGTTCAGCGCATGGCCGATATGGATGTTGCCGTTGGCGTAGGGCGGGCCGTCATGCAGCACGTATTTTTCGCGGCCGGCGGCGTTTTCGCGCAGCTTGCGGTAAAGCTCCATGTCCTGCCAGCGCTTGACCAGCAGCGGCTCCTTCTCGGGCAAGCCGGCGCGCATCGGAAAATCCGTCCGCGGCAGATAAAGCGTCTTGGAATAGTCGATCGTTTCAACAGTGTCGGTCATCGGCGTATCGGTCATTGGTCTGCCATATGCATTGCCCGGCAAAAGAGCCCGGGCGTTGAACTATCATGATCTGGAAAAAGCGCGAGAGGCCGCGCGCAAAATTCCCGGCGGCTCCGGCGGCGCTCAGGCCGCCCGGAACACCGGGCTTGTAATTCGTATCGCAATCGCGAGCGCGCGAGGAAACTGCGTCATGACCGGGCTTTTAGACGAGGCCGGCCCCATTGAAAAGCCCGAACTCTGATGCCTACCCTAGGAGCGTTTACCAATTGCGCCTATGTTTGTCGGCAGATGGTATTGGAAGACCAATATCTAGGGTTGTATTTCACAGTTTAACGCACCGGAAGGAACGAAATGTGACCCTGACGATTGCCAAGTCCGGCCGCGCTCTGCGACTTGAACGCATTTCAGCGATGGCGGATCGCGTTTTCGGCAACCATGAAAAGGCGCAGCGGTGGCTGCGCAAGCCAAGTCGGGTGCTCAACCAAGTGCCCATCGATCTCCTGCAATCGGAAGCAGGTGCCGCGCTTGTGGAAGACGAACTCAACCGCATCGCCTACGGCATAGTCGCCTGAGCCATGCGGCTGCGCGCAATACACAACCTGCGACATCACATCGAGAAATCGAAGCGATAGGTCGTCGAGACGCCGATCGTGAACTGATCCCTTGAGCCGCGCTCCTTGACCAGGCTGGAATCGGCCGCCGGGCCCATCAGCCGCGAATATTCGGCGAACAGGCTGGCCGTCATCGGCTCGGTCACTTTCCAGGTCACCGCACCGCCGAGGCCCGCCGACTTCACGCCACCGCCCGGTCGGTACTGGCTGAGGCCCGACGCCACGGCTTCCTCGGTGCCGACGCCGTAATAGGCGTCGAAATAGTCCGACGAGGCGAACGAAACGCGCGGCCCGCCCGAGATCCTGACCTCCAGCGTCACATCGTGGAATGCGTCGGCGGCGATGTCGGCGACGAAGCCGTTATGGGCGCGAATGCCGTGCCGCAATTCGGCGCGGGCGCGCAACCAGTCCAAAGGATAGAATTCGAAGAAGCCGCCGGCCTCGCCGCCCCAGCGCACCGGGTCGAGGCCTCTCAGTTCGTCGGCGTCGTCGCCATCGCGCGAAAACAGGATTTTTCCGGCCAGGCCGGCGCGGAAGCCGCCTTCGTCGATCAACCCCAGCGAGATGTTGTCGTTGCGCGAGGTGAAGCGGGCCGCAGGACCGACCTTGCCGAGCGAGATGATCGGCTGGGCGCTGAGTATATAGTTCTTGCTGCCTTCGAAATCGGGGGCGACCAGGCCGGTGGCGCCGACTGTCAGATACCAGTCGCCGGACAGCCAGCCCAAGGCGCCATCGGCGGCTTCGGCGGCACCGGGCGCGCCCAGCAGGAAGGTGGCCAAGACCACCTGATATACCTTGATAGAACGCATCGTCACTCCATACGCGCGAAACACCGGCGGGAACAACCTGCCTGCAAAGAGCCATGGCGCCGGTTCAGTAAACTTTGATTTAAACTCGACACGCTGACTCACTTTTTTGGCGTGCATCCAGCGCAAGCTGCTCGCTGGACGGGCATGACCCTCGGCGATACCCGCCAAATTGGCAAGACGTCAAGTGACGACAAATGTCAGGCGACGCTGCGATCGGCCTGGCGAATTCGCTCAAAAAGCAATGGCCGTGTCGAGCTCGGACAGCGGGCTGACGCCGGCAAGCAGCGCCCTCGCCTCGGCCTCGTCGCGTTTCATCTGCGCGACCAGCGCGTCGAGCCCGTCGAACTTCACCTCGGCGCGCAGGAAACCGAAGAAGGACACCGCGCATAGCTCGCCGTAGAGATCGCCGGAGAAGTCGAAGACGAAGGTTTCCAGAAGCGGCGCGCCGTTGTCGTCGACGGTCGGGCGGCGGCCAAAGCTGGCGACGCCATCATGAAGCGTACCGTCGGCGCGGCGGAAGCGGACGGCATAAATCCCTTCCTTCAGAGTGGCTTCCGGCGAAAGCCTCATATTGGCGGTTGGAAAGCCGAGCGTCCGGCCAAGCTGCTGGCCGCCGATCACCTCGCTCTCGACCGTGAAGCGGTAGCCGAGCAGGCCGGCGGCCTCGGCCACCGCGCCTTCGCACAGCAGCGCGCGGATTCGGCTCGACGACACCACTTCGGCGCCTTCGTCGCGAAAGGCGTCAACCAGGGTGACGCCGAAGCCGTGGCGTTCGCCGGCCGCCATCAGATAGGCCGGGCCGCCTTGCCTGTCCTTGCCGAAGTGGAAGTCGAAGCCGGTCACGGCGTGAATGATGCCGAGATTGCTGTCGAGCACGTCGGTCACGAACGCTTCCGCCGACAGTGCGGCGAAGGCGCGCGTGAACGGCTGCTCGACGAGTGCGGCAAAGCCCAGATGCGACAGCAGCCGTGCCTTCATCGGCGGCGGTGTCAGCACGAACAGCGGAATCTCGGGCCGGAACACCTTTTTCGGATGCGGCTCGAAGGTCAGCACCAGCGCCGGCGCGCCGCGCCGGCGGGCCTCGGCCAGCGCGCGCTCGAGCACGGCCTGGTGGCCGCGGTGGACGCCGTCGAAATTGCCGATCGCCACCACGCCACCCCGCAAATGGGCCGGCAGCGGCGAGATGGCAGAAACGCGTTCGAAGGCTTCCGTCATTTCGGGGCTTGCGTCATTTCGAGGCTTCCGTCATCGAGCGAGCCTACTGCAGTCTCGGAATGACCGCGACCGGCCGGTAGCCATGCCTTTCCAGAAAGGCGATCAGCCTGGCCGGATCCGGTTGTAGCGGATCGCCGTAGTCGCGGGCATGGATGCCGCCCGACACGTAGAGCACGTCGAAGCCATTGTCGGCAGCGCCCTTGATGTCGGTCATCATGCCGTCGCCGATAGCCAGCACGTCCGAGCGCTCGACCGGGCGGCCGAGCAGGTCGGCGATTTCCTTCATCGCGACGTCATAGACCGGGGCATAAGGTTTTCCGGCGATCAGCGTGCGCCCGCCGAGCTGGGCATAGTCGCGGGCCAAGGCCCCGGCGCACCAGATCATCCGCTCGCCGCGCTCGACCACGATATCGGGATTGGCGCAGATGAAGGGCAGGTTCCTGGCGCGCAGCCGCCGCAGAAGATCGGCGTAATCCTCCGGCTTCTCGACCTCGTCGTCGAACAGCCCGGTGCAGACCACGCCGGACGCCTCGAACTCCTCGACCAGCTCGACATCAAGCCCGTCATAGAGCGTGAAATCGCGATCGGCGCCAATGTGGAAGATCTTTCGCGGCCCCTCCATGATCAGGTCGCGGGTCACGTCACCGGAGGTGACGACGCGGTCATAGGCCGCAGAGGGAACGCCGATCGCATTCATCTGCGCCACCACATCGGCGCTGCGCCGCGGCGAATTGGTGATCAGCACGACAGGTATCTTCGCCTCGCGCGCGGTGCCCAGCGCCAGAGCCGCGGCCGGAAAATGCCGTTCGCCATTGTGGACCACACCCCAGACGTCGCACAGGATGGCACAATAGGCTCCCGACAAATCCGCGAGCGAGCCGATGATATCGGGCGAGTCCGCCATATCGTTTCCCAAATCATGATGGTTGCGAGCGTCGCCGCCGACGTCCGCCGCGGCAGGGGTCCACCGCGGCAGGTTCGCATTAACCGAAGCACTTGACCCTGTCACCAGCTTTCACATTTTTCAGGATTGCCCTGGTTTCAGGATTGCCTTGGCACTGACGAAGGCAAGCGCGCAAGCCGCTCTTGCCGAGACTTCCCCATTCTGAACGCTTCGGCGGGCGGTCCAGCCGCGCGCAGCAATGCCGGCATCGGCGGCGTGGTTAACGAGCCTTGAAAAAGCAAGCCGATCTTGGATGTTTTCAGCAATCTGAAACTTAAGGATTGATGGCATCTTTCGCCGACTAGGGGTTTTGGCGAGGGGCTGAAGACAATGATCCGAAAATTCGGTAGGGACCGGCGTGGCAACTATACGCTGATGACGGTCATCACGATGGTGCCACTGATGGGCGGAGTGGCGCTCAGCGTCGATTACTCGGAACTGCTGCGCCAGAAGCACGCCACGTTGAACGCTTTGGACGCCGCCGGCCTCGCCACGGCTCAGCAGGTCGTCTCCGGCGCAACCGACGACGCCGCAGACTTTCTTCGAAACCAATCTCGGCCCCGTCGATCCGGCCAACACGTCGCTTACCGTCACCCTGCCCAACAGCAATGCGGGTGGCGGCACGTTGAAGCTCTGCAGCGCCCTTACCTATCACCCCTATTTTCTGCCGGCCGCCGCCATGCTGCTGGGCGGCGGGACCACCAGCGGCGCTACAACTTTCACGGATTGCTCGGAAATCCGTCTCAAGAACACGCTGGAAGTCGCTCTGGTGCTCGACAATTCCGGCTCGATGAACGAACTCGGTTCCGGCACCGGCGCGAGGCGAATAGACCTGCTGAAGACTGCCGCCAAACAGCTTGTCGATACGCTGGCGCTGCAGGCACAGCAGATGAAGCAGGTCAGCAAACCGGTGCAGTTCTCCCTGGTGCCGTTCGCTGCTTCGGTCAATGTCGGTCCCACCCATGACCAGGACAGCTGGATGGACCAGGATGGCATCTCCCCGATCCAGCATGAGGATTTCGACTGGACGAAGATGACCGCCGCCAACGATCCGGACATATACGCCGAGAAGCTCAACGGCGTCTGGTACAAACGCGGCACCGGCTGGGGCGACACCGAGGATCAGCCACTGACCCGCTTCAGCCTCTACGCCGACATCACCGTCGAGTCCGGCCGCGAAGAAGTGCCTAACACGAAACAGTATATCTGCGACACCTATAACAAGAAAGGTAACTGCAGCAGCGGCCACTGGACCACCCCGGAATATATCTACACCACCAGCCGCTATGCAAGTTGGCAGGGTTGCGTGGAGGCGAGGCCGCACCCGTATAACAACGACGACACGACGCCTGATACCGCCACACCTGCCACGCTGTTCGTGCCGATGTTTGCGCCCGACGAGGCCGGCACGCTCTGGCTCGATTTCAACCGCGACGGCGCTAACGACGTGATCTATCTGAACTATGGTTACGGCAACAACTGGTGGGCCGACTGGCCTTACACCGACAGCCCAACCGCTTCGCAGCGGCAGTCGGACATGCGCAAATATTTCCTGGTCAAGCCTTACGGCTCGAAGTCGGCTCCCTGGGGCGACGGCCCAACTTCGTCCTGCACGACCAACCCGATCACGCCGCTCAAAGACGTGACTCAGCTTGCCCAGAAAGAGGAGATCGACAACGCCATCGACGCCATGGCGCCGAACGGCAACACCAATGTGCCGGAAGGCCTTGCCTGGGGCTGGCGGACGGTGTCGAGCAACGAACCTTTCACTGCGGGCCGGCCGAACACTGAAAGAGGCAACGACAAAGTGGTCATCGTGCTGACCGACGGCGCCAATACCTACAGCGCCGTCAGCGACAGCGGCTACGCCAATAACAGGTCGACCTATGCCGCTTACGGTTACACCGGCCTGACATATCCGGGGTCTGGAAGCGTGACGCGGCTGTTCATGAACACAAGCACCGACATCGGCAAGACGACCTACACGGGCGCTAACTACACCGCCGCGCTGGACGAGCAGATGCAGACCCTTTGCGGCAACGCGAAGAAATCGAACGTTCTCGTCATGACCGTTGCGCTCGACCTGTCGACCACCGATGCCGGTGACAAGAAAGCACTCGACGCGCTGAAGGCCTGCTCCTCGGACTCGCGCTTCCGCAAGGATCCCACCGATCCGACCAAGCCGGCCAAGCTGTTCTGGAACGCGACCGGGGCGACGCTGTCGGACAATTTCAGGGAAATCGCCAACGAATTGTCGAACCTGCGCATCGTCGGCTGAAGGGGGTGGGGTCGGCTGAAGGGGGCGCAAGCGCCCGGAAATGACAGGCTGGCGGAACAGCGCCCCCTCTGTCCTGCCGGACATCTCCCCCACAAGGGGGGAGATCGGATGTCGGCACGGCTTTCGCCAATCTCCAACGCCGCAGAAGAGGCGAGGCGCAGAAGCTGCCGATCTCCCCCTCGTGGGGAGATGCCAAGTTGTGGCAAGGGGCAGGCCAGAGGGGGGCGCGGAAGGATCGCGGCCGAACAGGTTGTTTGGGCCGCTGCATTCTTCGGCTGTTAATGCCGCTTCCGCCTACATCGGCCGCCGGTCCGGCTGCGCCCGCTCCGGTTCGACCAGCCTGCGATAGAGATGCCACGTCGCATGGCCAAGCACAGGCATGACGACGGCGAGCCCGGCAAACAGCGGGATCGAGCCGATGACCAGTAGCACGGCGACCATCAGGCCCCACAGCGCCATCTGCAGCGGGTTTGTCATCACCGCCCGTGCCGAGGTCTCGATCGCCGAGACCGCGCCGACATCACGGTCGAGCAGCAGCGGGAAAGCGACGACGGTCGTCGCCAGCACGATCGCGGCGAAGACGAAGCCGGCCGCATTGCCGAGCAGGATCAGCGTCCAGCCTTTGGGCGTTGTCAGCACCTCGCGCACAAAGCCACCGATCGAGGCCGGCGGCTGAGCGCCGAACAGGCTGGAGTAGATCGATTGCGCGGTGAACAGCCAGAGCAGGAACAGTGCCACCAGCATGATGCCGATGACCGCGATCGCCGGCAGCGCCGGCGAGTGGCGCACCTCGAGGGCGTGCCACCAGGACGTGTCCATGCCGAGCTCGCGGCGGCGGCTGATCTCGTAGAGGCCGATCGCGGCGAACGGTCCAAGCAGGGCGAAGCCGGAAATCAGCGGGTAAAGGAGCTGGATGGCGTAGGCGCCGGATGTCGTCCACTGCGCCAGGATCAATCCGACCACCGGATAGATCAGGCACAGGAAGACGTAATGCGATGGCTTTGCCCAAAAATCCTCGACGCCGAGCCGCAGCACATCGATCAGGTCCGCCGTGGTGATGCGGCGCACCCTGGGCTGCACGTGCATCCCACGCGCGTCCGACATGACATGAAAGCTGGCCATACCCATTCTCCCGTATTCAGGGGGCGGCCACCGCCAGGATGGCCGCCCGTAGCTGCCACTTCAAGAGCGATGGCATGATAGCCGAATTCGATGTGCTTGTCGCGAATCGGGTGGGATTGAGCATGCGCGGCGCGGCACAGGCCGTGTTCGTGCCGCGCCGCTGGCGTGTGCTAGACACCAAATCGTTCAATCACCTCGGCCAGCGGAACGTGGCCAAGGCAGGCACCCGAACCCGCCGGCGTTTCGCCGTCCTCAATGGCCTGCGCGTACCGCACGTCCGGATTGCTTTCGATCCGACGGCGCAGCGCTGCCAGCCTGGGATAGGCGGCGCCGTCGACCGCCTGGTGGAACTCCGCCCAACGTGCCACGCCGATCAACGTGGTATCGGCCAACGTCAGGCGGTCGCCGACCAGAAAGTCGGTGTCGCCGATCATCGCCTCAAGCCGGTCGTGGCGTTCGGCAACGGCCTGGCGGCCGAAGTCACGCAAGGTCGCCAGCAGGGCCGGTTCGGCCGATTCCATTTCATAGGCAGCCCAGAGCGGGGTGAAAGCGGCGGTGAAACCGGTGTTCACGAAAGCCATCAGCTGATGCATCCGGTCGGCTTCCGGCGAGCGCGGGTCGAAGCTGGTGCGACGTTGCGTGTCGCGGGCTTCGAGCCAAGCGGCAATCGCCATGGTCTCGGTGAGCACTCTGCCTTCGTCGGTGATCATCACCGGCGTTTCCTGACGGCCGTTGATGCGGGCATAGGCGTCGTTCTTCATTTCGGTGAGCATGTCGACGCGGCACAGGCGGTAGGGCTGTCCGAGGCGTTCAAAAGCAGCGACGAGCCCCATCGAACTTCCCGCCGGGACGCCGTAAAGGAGGATAGGTTCCATTTCTTTGTCTCTTCCATGTTCAGGGATCACGCTGCGCAGCGAAGCTTGACCCTAAACGCTGGTCGCCCCATGTAAATTACGCACTATTTTGTAACCAGGATCCGCCATGAAAGATGTCGTCTCAAGCTGCCCGATCGAAGAGGCCATGCGTGTGCTCAGCGGTCGCTGGCCGACCTTGCTGCTCTACTATCTGAAGGACGGGACCAAGCGCTTCAGCGACCTGAGGCGTGACAACCCGACCGTGTCGCACCGCATTCTGGCGCTGGAACTGCGCAAGCTGGAGGAAGCCGGGATCGTGCGGCGAACGGCGCATGCCGGCTATCCGCTACGCGTCGACTATGATCTCACGGCAGCGGGTCTCAAGCTTGTGCCGCTCATCGACGCCTTGGGCGACTGGTGGGAAGATACCGAGGACGATCGGGCCGGCCGGGTCTCATCGGCGCCAAGGCTGGTGGCGGCGGAGTAAGCAGTGGGGGAAATTTGGCGATTGCAACTATACGTTGTGCAACTGCTTGGGTGGAATCAGCCGACCGGGCCGAATACCTCAGGGAGCGCGCAGCGCCAGACGGTGTCTACTGGCCAACACCTGCGGTTACCAAACAACATACGTGTTAACCCTCCTATCACTAAATCACGTTTTTGGTGATTGTCACTTGAATTCCCCTCAATCACTTGTTAGGTGATTGAGGGGAGAATCATTATGAAGACCGCGCAATACAAGCTGATCCTGAGCCGCGCTGGCGAACGCGCCATCGACATGACTTTCGCGGCTTATGCCGTCATGCACGACATCCTGGATCGCACCGCCTCTAGCCAACGCACCAACACGTTTGAACTCCAGAAGCTCGCCTATGAAGCGATCCGCGCCGAGACGGGCCTGCCGGCGCGACTGGTGACCAATGGCATTCGCGAATACGCCTCCGGCGCCTGGTCGCCCGACCGGCTGCCGCTTGACGACAAGCTCATGTCCTTCAAGGGCGTCGACAAGGTTTCGATTTCTACCGTTGAGGGGCGTGTGATCGCGGGATTCCTGGCCACCGGCTACTCCGATAGCCAGGAGAAGGCGCAACTTTCCCATCTCGTACGGGATAACGGGGCCTATCTGCTCACCGTTCCGCTGTCGGCGGACATGCAACACAGGGAGATCGAAGCCATGCAGACCGAATCCATTTCCGGGCGCGTTTCGCGCCTCGCCGCCGGCCTAGTCGCAACCGTGATCGACGGCCTTGAGAAGAAGGCTCCCGAGGCGGTGGCCGAACAAGCGATCCGCGAGATCGACAAGGCCGCCGACGAGTTGAAATCCAACCTCGCAGCGCTTATCGCCGAGCGCAAGCGCTACACCCTGCAGAAGGACGACCTGACCGAGGAACGCGAGGGGCTGGACCAGAATATCCGTGTCGCCCTGCAAGAGGGCCGCGAAGACCTCGCACGGGCCGGTATTGGCCGTCAGGACGACATCGACGCGCAGGCCGCCTCTATCGACAAGCTGATCCAAGATGTTGATGTGCGCATTGACGAAGCGCGAGGCGCGCTGAGCGCCGCAAGTGCGGCCCGCCGCGATTCCGAGGAGCGGGTGAAGATAGCGCGTCGCGCCCGCGAGGCGCAGAACCCGGGCACGGCAGGCAACGCTGGCGGCGGGTTCCGCAAACCCGCACCGGAGGATCGCATTGCGGCCGCGCTTTCCAGCGTGGCGCGGCTGACCGACCTGCCCGCTGGCAAGCCGCGCGACAACGATCTTGTCGAACTCGAAGAATTTGGGCGCCAGCGCCGCATTGACGACCGGCTGGCGGCTCTGCGCAGCGAACTCAAGGGTAAGAAGTAGCGCCGATGGCAGAAATTCTCCACGCGCCGGCGCTCTATCTCTATCCATTGCTGGCAGGGATGTTGCTGGGTGTCCTGCAGATCGTCCTGTTCTTTGTTGGAGCCGGGCATTTTGACCATGGTGGCGGCGAAGACGGCGCGGTCGACCACCTCCTCGACGCCACACATCTGGGCGACGTATTCGATTGGTTGAATTTCGGTCGGGTACCCTTCGCCATCCTGATACTGCTTCTGCTGGTCACGTTCGGCATGGTCGGCATCATGCTGTGGCAGATCTTCCCGGCCTTGCCGGCGTGGAGCTACGCTTTTGGCGCGGCGCCGGCGGCGGTGATGGTCACGAAGATCACCGGCGGCTGGATCGCTCATCTCCTGCCGCAGGACGAGAGCTACGCCGTCAACCACGATCATCTGGTCGGGCGTCGCGGCACGGTCACGCTCGGGCCGCTGGACGACGGTCGGCCCGGCTCGATCCGGGTGCGCGATGAGCATGGCGAATTGCATACGCTGCGGGCGCGGCCCGCAGACGCGGGAATGAAAATCGAGAAAGGCGCCTTGGTCGTGGTGGTGAAAGCCGCCGAGGGACCCGGTCGTGTCTGGCTGGTAGTGCCGTTCGAGGAGCACATCTAGCCAGAGCTTTGGGCAAAGCTGAACATCAAACACTTTCAAATCTGGGGGCAAGTTATGGACAATATGGTTCAATTTCTGATCTGGGTCGGCATCGTTCTCTTCGTGATAGCGGTGATCGGCTTTGTGCTCGGGCGGCTCTACCAGCGCGCCGAACGTGACGAGGCCTTCGTGCGTACCGGCGTCGGCGGCCGCAGAGTGGTCAAAGACGGCGGCGCGCTGATCCTGCCCATCTTGCATGCGCTGGCGAAGGTCAAGCTCAACACCGTCAAGCTGGTGGTCGACCGCCGCCGCGAGGACGCCTTCATCACCTCTGACCGCATGCGCGTCGACATCCGTGCCGAGTTTTACGTACGCGTCGACGGCACGGATGACGGCATCGGCCTCGCTGCGCAGACACTGGGCGACCGTGTCAACGACCCGAAGGCAATCCAGGATCTGGTGGAAGCCAAGCTGGTCGACGCGCTGCGCTCCGTCGCCGCGCGCAACACGCTCGATCAGCTGCATGAGAATCGCTCGGACTTCGTCAAGGCGGTGCAGGACGCAGTCGAGACCGATCTGCGCTCGAACGGGCTGGAGCTGGAATCGGTGTCGTTGACGGGCCTCGACCAGACGCCGCGTGAGTTCTTCAACGAAACCAACGCCTTCGACGCCGTCGGTTTGGCCAAGCTGACAACCATCACCGAACAGCGCCGCAAGGAGCGCAACGAGGTGACGCGGAAGACCGAAGTGGCGATTGCCGAGCAGGACCTGAACGCCTCGCGCGAAAAGTACGCGTTGAAGCGGCAAGAGGAAGAGGCGCGGCTGGAGCAGGAGCGCGACGTAGTCTCCAAGCAGGCCTCCACCCGCTCCGAAATGGCCAAGGCCGAGGAAGCGGCGAAGCTCGCCGAACAGGCCGCCCAGATCGCGCGCGAACGCGAGATCGCCGAGCATGCGGCGGAAGCGCAGCGCGCCAAGGAAGAAGCGCGCATCAACTCTGAGCGCGAGGTTGAATTGTCGCGCCAGAATATGGCGGTGGCCATCGCCAAGAAGAGCCAGGAAACCAGCCAGGCTGAAGCCAAGGCCCGCGAGGCCGAGGCGCTGACGGTTGCGGCTGAAGAAAAGGTGCAGACGGCGCGCGAACGCGAAATCGCCGACCGTGCCAGGCAGATCGCCGTTCTGCAAGCACAGGAAGCGGCGGAATCTGAGGCTGTGTCGGTGACAGTTGGCGCGAGCGCCGAAAAGGCAGCGGCGGAAGACCGCGCCGAGGCGGCGCTGGTAGAAGCCCGCGCGGCGGCGGAAGCGATGAAGGTCCGCGCCGAAGGCGTGATCGCGGAAGGCGAGGCGGAGGCCGCGACCATCCGCGCGACGAACGAAGCGCGCAACCTGCTCTCCGACCGCCTGATCCAGCTTGAACTGACGCAGGCGCGGATCACCATGCTGCCGGAAGCATTAAAGGCGCTGATGGAGCCGGCGAGCCGTATCGATAGCATCCGCGTGTTCGACACGGCGGGATTTTCGGGCGGTCGCTCGGGCGGCGAAGGCGGGCGTTCGGGTCCGGGCGATCTGGCCGATCAGTTGCTGAAGTTCACCGGCAACAAGTCTCTGATCGACGCGCTCCTGAAGGAAGCTGGCATCGCCGGCGCGGGTGGCTCTCTGAAGGATCTGGTCTCGACGCGGCCGCGGGAAACGGATGCTGACGGGGCCGGTCTGTTCGAGGAGGCAGACGGGGAGGACGACGAGCTGGTCGCCCCCCTGCCGGGGATACCGAGGGCCTGAACTGCCCGAGCGCTGATTCGATCGGGCCTGGAACAATCCACGCCCGATCTATTTGCCAGCCAGGATCGCGTTTATGTCAGGCAGGCCGCCTTGCCGCCACCGTGCTGCCCACCGGCGAAGGCGGCGGCGCTGCTATCGACGTGGGATGGCCGCGCGGGCGCGGCACCCTGATGGCTCATGGCTGGCTTGAAGCGGCGATCGCGGGATAGTCGGTATAGCCGGCGGAGCCGCCGCCATAGAGCGTCGCCTGATCGAACACGGCCAGCGGCGCGCGCGTCTGCAGCCGTTCCACAAGGTCGGGATTGGCGATGAACGGGCGCCCGAAGGCGAACAGATCCGCCTTGCCCTCGGCGAGCCGCGACCCCGCGAGCTCAAGGTCATAGCCGTTATTGGCGATATAGGTGTTGTTGAAGCGCCGGCGGAGTGATCCGAAGTCGAACGGCGCGACATCGCGCGATCCGCCCGTGGCGCCCTCGACGACATGGATGTAGACGATGCCCAAAGCATCGAGTTGATCGACGATATAGTCAAACTGCGCCTGGGGAGCGCTGCTCGAGACGCCGTTGGCGGGCGAGATGGGCGAAATCCGGATGCCGGTGCGCTCAGCGCCGATCTCCTCGACCACCGCAGTCGCAACCTCCAGCATCAGCCGGGCGCGGTTCTCGACCGATCCGCCATAAGCATCCGTGCGGAGGTTCGCGCCGTCCTTGGCGAATTGGTCCAGCAGATAGCCGTTGGCGCCGTGAATCTCGACGCCATCGAAGCCGGCCTCGATGGCGTTCGCAGCTGCTTTGCGGAAATCCTCCACGATGCCCGGCAATTCATCCAGTTCGAGTGCGCGGGGCTCCGAAACGTCGACAAAGCCGTTGCCGACGAAGGTCTTGGTCGCGGCCCGGATCGCCGAGGGCGCGACGGGGGCGGCGCCGTTCTCCTGCAGATCGACGTGCGAGACGCGACCGACATGCCAGAGCTGCAGGAAAATCCGCCCGCCCTTGGCGTGCACGGCGTCGGTGACCTTGCGCCAGCCGCCGATCTGCGCCTGGGTGTAGATGCCGGGCGTGTCCTGGTAGCCCTGTCCCTGCTGCGAGATCTGCGTGGCCTCGGAAATCAGCAGGCCGGCCGACGCGCGCTGGCCGTAGTACTGCGCGGCGAGATCGCCTGGAACGAAGCCCGGGCCAGCGCGATTGCGCGTCAGCGGCGCCATGACGATACGATTGGAGAGGGTCAGCGAGCCGAGAGTATAGGGCTCAAACAGCGTTGTGCTTGTCATAGGTCACCTTTGTTTGTCCCCGCCGCGGCGGGTCGTCTATCGAAACGGGATCGTTGGTGCTCAGGCGACCGTGCGGTACCGCTCGGCGGGATGTTCGTTCCGATAGTTCGGAAGCATGGCCTGGCGTGCGGCCTGAAGCGCGTCCCACTGCCCGGCATCGGGTAGCGGCGGGATGGTCACCAGCTCGCGGCGGTCGAAGCCGACCAGCGCCGCATCCACCAGATCGTCGACCTCCATCACGTTGGAAAGCGTGTTGACGTCGGCGCCGACATGTCCCCAGATCTCCGTTCGCGTCGTGGCGGGAAGCACGGCCTGGACGTAGACACCCTTCGGCGCGAGCTCGAGGCTGAGTCCCTGCGACAAAAACAGCACGAAGGCTTTGGTTGCGCCGTAGACCGTCATGCCGAACTCCGGCGCCAGGCCGACCACGGAGCCGATGTTGACGATCGCACCTTCGCCGGCCGCCGCAAGACGCGGGGCAATGGCGCTGGCAAGCCGCAGAAGCGCGGTCGTATTGAGCGCAACCAGCCGCGCTACGTCATCGGTGCTCTGCTCGATAAAACTTCCGCCGATGGCCGTTCCGGCATTGTTGAGGAGAATTCCGATGCTGGCGTCCTCGCGCAGCCTCGTCTCCACCGCTGCAAGCTCGGCAGGCTGCGTAAGATCCGCCTGGATGATATCGATCGCCACGCCGTTTTCCTGACTTAGACGGGCCGCCAAGGCCTCCATTCGTGCCTTGTCACGGGCAACCAGCACGAGGTCGTGCCCGCGGCGCGCGAAGCGCTCGGCATAGGCGGCTCCGATGCCGGTGGAGGCGCCGGTTATGAGGACTGACGGAATTGTCATGGCATTGCTCTTTTCGCTGATGGACTCTATATTCATGACGATCATCATGAATGCAGGTAAATATGATACCCATCATGTAAATGTCAACGGCGCCGGCGGAGGATTTTGAAATGAAGGTCAGTCGGGAACAGATGGCGGAGAACCGCCGCCGAATTCTGGATGTTGCCAGCCGGCTGTTTCGCGACAAGGGGTTCGACGCGGTCAGCGTGGCGGAGGTGATGAAAGCCGCTGGGCTCACCCATGGCGGCTTCTATGGCCATTTCAGCTCGAAGGACGACCTGATCGCCCAAACCCTTGCCCATGTCATCGCCGCAGACTCAAGCGGAGGGGGCGACCTTCGCGCCTATGCAGATGCCTATCTTTCGCCCCGGCATCGCGACAATGCCGCCGGTGGTTGCCCGACAGCGGGCCTTGTTGCGGACATCCGCCATCAGACCCCGGCTGCACGCTCGGCCATGACCGAAGGCCTTCGCTCGCAGATCGACCGTATCGGCAAGACGCTGCCGGAGTTGGATCCGGCAGACAGACGCCGCACAGCGATCGGATGCTGGGCAGCGATGGTGGGGGCAGTGATCCTCGCCCGGGCTATCGACGATCCCGCGCTTTCGGATGAAGTTCTGGAACAGACGCGTGCCTGGATCGATACCGGGATCAGCCAGGTGTCTGCCAGATAGCCGCCAGGAGCGCCCTTGAGCAATGCGGCTACCGGGGTGGTTGGGCGGCAAGCTTGGAGAATATCGCGCCGCAGCGCGCATCAGCGGGGTTCGCGGACGGCTAAGGCGGCAGCGAACGAGATTTCTGAACGCCTGCCCGGCAAAAGCCACTATTGCCGCTATGTCAGGCAGGCATGACGCTCACCGACACCGCCAATCAACCATCCCTAGAACCCCGCTCTGACGAAATGCGCCCGACGCCAAACAGGCGAATGCTGCTTAGAGCTGCCGGCCTTGCCGCACTGGCCGGGCTTGCCGCTTGCGCCACTGTGCTGCCCACCGGCGAAGGCGCCGGGGTCTCCGCCTCCGCCGTCGGCACGCTGGCGGGCATCCGCGCCTCAGCCGGCCTCGAACCGCTTGTTCCCGACCGTCAGCTCGAACAGGCAGCCCTGCAGCAGTCCGGCTATATGGCGCGCGGCGGCCGCATGACCCACTCGACCGGCTGGGGCAAGGGATTTGCTTTGCGCGTCAAGGGCAACGGCATTGCCGGTGCTGCCGCCGAAAACATCGCCGAGGGCCGTTTCGATCAGCAGAAGCTGTTCGACATCTGGATGCATTCGGCCGGCCACCGCCGCAACATGCTCGACCCGCGCTTCACCCGCTTCGGCCTGGCCTATGTGCGGGACGGCCGCGACAGCTCGCGGCGTTACTGGAGCCTTGTCCTGGGCAAATAGCAACGCGGGCACAGGGCAATCCGCGCTGGCGGCAATGCCGCCTTGGCTGAGGAGATCATGGTCGACCCGTCAATCCATGGGTTCGCCACTGAGCATTTTCTCGATGTCAGGGGCCGAAACCGGCTCGCTGAAATGATAGCCCTGCATTTCATCGCAGTTGTTCTTGCGCAAGAAGGCCACCTGATCGTCCGTCTCGACGCCCTCGGCAATGACCCTCAGATTCAAATTTTGACCCAATGATATTACGGCGCTGGCGACAGCCTGGTCGTTTTCGTCAGCAGCGATATCGTTGATGAACGACTTGTCGATTTTCAGCCGCGCCACTGGAAAGGTCTTGAGCGCACTGAGGCTGGAGTAGCCTGTTCCGAAATCGTCGATCGAGATCTGAACGCCCAGGTTTTGCAGCTGGTTCATCGTTGCGACCGCCAGGTCGATATCCTGCATGATCAGGCTTTCGGTCACCTCCAGCTCGAGATATCTGGCCTCCAGACCGCTGACTTTCAGGGCATCGGCGACGCGGCCGATCAGGTTCTTTTCCCTGAATTGCCGCGTCGACACATTCACGCAGACGGTCATCGGCGGCAGGCCGGCATCCTGCCATGCCTTGTTCTGCCGACAGGCCTCGTGCAGGACCCAATCGCCGATCGGCACGATCAGACTTGTCTCCTCGGCCGTCGGAATGAAGGCGTTCGGTGCCATCATGCCCCGCGTCGGATGATTCCAGCGAAGCAACGCTTCGACGGCAAAGACGAGGCCCGACCGAAGGTCGACCTGCGGCTGATAAAACAGCGCGAATTCCGAACGGGCCAGGGCGTTACGCAAGTCCTCCTGAAGCACGAATTTCTCATGCGCTCTGGTGTTGAATTCGGGAGCGTAGAACTGGAAATTGTCGCGGCCGAATTCCTTGGCGCGATACATGGCCGCATCGGCATTGGCCAGCAGCGTGTCGGGGTTGGCCCCATCCTTGGGGTAGCTGGCGATGCCGATACTGGCCGTCGCCCTCAGCCGATGTGCTCCGAGCTGAACCGGCTCTGCAATCGCCACCCGAATTGTTTGCAGGGTCTCGGAGATGAGATCGACATTCGTCGGTTGATCGAACAGAACGACGACGAATTCGTCGCCACCAAGCCGCACGACCGTATCGGTCGCCCTTACGCGCTCGACGATACGGCCGGCTACGGTCTTCAACAGCTCGTCCCCGGCATTGTGGCCAAGCGTGTCATTGACGAGTTTGAAATTGTCCAGATCGATGAACACCACCGTCACCCAGCGATCGTATCGCTGCGCGTAGAGGATCGCCTGCGAAAGCCGGTCCTCGAGCAGAGCGCGATTGGGCAGTCCGGTCAGCACATCATGGTTGGCCATGAAGTGGATCCGATCTTCGGCCAGCTTGCGCTCGATGGCGATCCCGGCAATACGCGTCGTGAAATCGATGAGCCGGGTCTCGGCCGCGGTCGGCTCGCGCACGGTCATCGAGTACATGGCAAAGGCGCCCAGCACAGCGCCCTGGTGCGACAGGATCGGGGTCGACCAGCACGAACGGTAGCCATAGGCCGCCGCCAATTCGCAGTGATCGTGCCAAAGCGGGTCGTGCATGATGTCCGCGACAATGACTGGCTCGCGCCGGTAGGCAGCGGTTCCGCAGGATCCCATTTTGGGGCCGACGGCGATCCCGTCGATGGCGCTCGTATAGGCCTTTGCCAAGCTCGGCGCGGCGCCGTGCCGCAAGTGGCTGCCATCCTTGTCGAGCAACAGGACGGAACCGAATATCCCAGTCAACTGAGACTCGGCGAGGCGCATGAGGCAGTCGAGCACATCTTCGAGCGGGGCGCTCGTCGCGATCATTTCCAGTATCTGCGCCTGCCCGTCTCGAAGGGTGTCCGCTTGCTTGCGGGCGGTGATGTCGTGGGCGATGCCGACCAGACCGAAGATATCGTTTTGAACATTGCGCAACGGCACCTTCGTCGACGAAAACCATTTGCCGGCGCCTGACGCATCGACAACGAACTCTTCCTCATCGATCATCGGCTGTCCGCTGCGCAGCACGCCTTGCTCGATGGCGCGAAACTTCTGCGCAAGGTCGGGGGCATGAAGATCGGAATCGGTCAAACCGATCATGTCACTGGTTTTGGCCTTGCCGCTGTCGGAAGCAATGGCCCTGTTGGCGACGACGAAGCGGCTTTCGGTGTCCTTCACCCACAGGTAGTCGGGCACCCAGTCGATCAGCGTTTGCAGCGAGATGCGCTCGTCGACGATCAGGCGATTGGCGGTGAGTTCCGTTATGTCCTCATGCGTGGCCACCCATCCGCCGTCAGGCATCGGCTGATGGCAGATCTGAATTGTCCGGCCGTCGGTGAGATTGGCGGTCCAGTTTCTCAGGGTCGTGCCCGAATTGACCGCTCGGGCGAATGCGAGATAAGCGTCGCTGGCCATCGCGGATGTCCCGGCAGCGATGCGGCGTTCGACGATTTCGCCCAGCGTCCGGCCGGGGCGCAAATGCTCGGGTGCAATGCGGTAAATTTCCGCATAGCGGCGGTTGCACAGGATCAGCCGTTCAGCGGCGTCGAAAAAGCAGATGCCTTGCGAGATGTTGTCGATCGCCGTCTCGAATCGCAGCGCCTGTTGCTCGAGTGTTGCGATCGTAGCCCTGAGTTCGCGCTCGAGCGTCTCGTACGAGGAGCCCGCCAGTTTCGCCAGCGTGGCAAGCTCGGTCGATTCGGGCGCCTGGGCGGCTTGCCTCGATGATTTCGTGACCAAACACAGTTCCTCCGGTTCGGCGCCTGGCGCAAAGCAAGGAAAGCTCGCTGCAAGCTAAGCGACCGCATAGTGGTCCAGATATACTAATGGCATGTGAACCGGGTCGATGCCGGGGCATGGCGCAGTTCTTGCCTTCTCCCCTTGTGGGAGAAGGTGGATCGGCGCGCAGCGCCGAGACGGTTGAGGGTGCTGGCCGGAGCGCTGTCGGTTCCAAGCTGGAGCACCCCTCATCCGGCCGCTTCGCGGCCACCTTCTCCCACAAGGGGGCCCACAAGGGGAGAAGGTGGAGCCAATCTCGTGCAGGCCCATCGCACATGATGGCCGATCCTGCCGGTGAAAATCTCGACGGGCGGTTCGGCGCGCTGCGCCGGTCCCAGAGGTCAGTCCAAAGACTCGGCATTGTGCCAGAAGCCGGCAAGTGTGCATGGCAGCCCATCATGAACGATTGCGAATGAGCATGGTGACCACGAAGAAAGCGCCGACCGAACTGGTGATGATGCCGATCGGCAGTTCCTGCGGCGGCAGCAGCGTGCGCGCCAGTCGGATGGCGCAGCCGAAGCACGTCGACGCCGAAAATCTCGCGGATCAACTGCTTGGTCAGCGCCTCGCGCGGACCGGCGAGTGCCTGCAGCCGGGCCTCGTTCATCACCGCGACCCTGGTGGCAAATGGCGTGACCAGCGACAGATCATGCAGCACCGCCACGACGGTCATGCCAAGCTGCGATACGAGTTCGAGAAGTTCGCTGCGGGCGCGCGGATCGAGATGATTGGTCGGTTCATCGAGGAACAGGATTTTCGGCTCCTGGGCGATGGCGCGCGCCAACTGGGCGCGTTGCCGCTCACCACCCGACAGCGAGCCGATCGTGCGGCCGAGCAGCGGCAGCAGGCCAGTTCTGCGAAGCGCTTCGACGACGACGTCGCGTTGCTCGCTCCTGCGTCGCCAGCCGGCATGCGGGACCCGCCCAAGTCCGACGTAGTCGATCACGGCAAGCCGCGGATCGGGCTGATCGGTCTGGCCGACGACCGCCATGTGCAGCGTCCGCTCGGCGGCCGGAAATGTCTCCAGCCGGCGTCCGGAAAATCTCACACCTCCCGCGCTCGGACGCAGCGTGCCGCATAGCATGCGCAGCAGCGTCGTCTTGCCGGCGCCGTTGGGACCGATGATGGCGAGGCGGTCTCCCGCCGCGACGGAAAGGCTGACCGCACTGACCAGGCGCTGGCCATTCGCCGTGGCGCTCAGTTCACGCGCTTCAAGAAGAGGCTGGCAGGCATCCAACTTACCGTCACTTTCTCAAATGGCGACGGAAGGAAGCTGGACCGGCCGACAAGACCGATGTCCACGTCTCCTCCCGGCACACCCCGTCCGGTCAACTCGTGCGATGGCAGGTCTCCTGGCTCGCGGGTCCTTGCGCCATCCTGCCTTCCCAGCCTTGGCCAGTGGCATTTCGGATTTTGCTCGCCGCTTACAGTTGCGGGGGCAGCCACGGCCTCGATCCGAAGATCTCACCGTGTTCCCTTTTCACCCCTCGCCTTTCGGCTTGGGGACCATCAGTCAGCCACCCTAGTTTTCCGCCAATCCCAGCGCAATAAATTTCCGGGTTCCGGAGTGCCCCGCGAGCAATGGTCTTGTCAGAACGAGCATACCGAATCTCGTAATGTAATAACGTTACTACTTAAAAGACAACGCCTGCGCCTGTCAACCCCTTCGCCCAACGCTTTCGGCTTGCCGATCACCGTCGCATTGCGCGGTGCGCAATTTCGATCAAACTGCCTCCACCAGTAAGCGATACCATGACCTGGCCAATGCGCAGTCCCACAGCGAGGAGCCATATGAACCCGACCGAGAAAGCGCTGTGGTTCGTCGAAAGCCATCTGCCGGAGGCCATCTCGCTCGACGATGTCGCCAACAGCAGCGGCGTGTCGCGCTTTCACGTGACGCGGGCTTTCGGTGCGGCGACCGGACGTTCGGTGATGGGCTACCTGCGTTCTCGCCGCCTGACCGAGGCGGCGCGCAGGCTCGCCGCCGGCGCACCGGACATCCTCTCGGTCGCGCTCGACGCCGGCTATGCCTCGCATGAGGCTTTCACCCGTGCCTTCCGCGACCAGTTCGGCACCACGCCGGAACTGGTGCGCGCGCAAGGCTCGCTCAAAAACCTCGATCTCGTGGAGCCGATCCTGATGGACCAGTCCTTCCTCACCAATCTCGAGCCGCCGCGTTTCGAAACCAGCCGGCCGTTCCTCATCGCCGGTCTCGGCGAGCGCTACAGCTGCGAAACCAGCGCCGGCATCCCGATGCAGTGGCAGCGGTTCGGCCCCTATATCGGCAACATTCCAGGCGAGGTCGGCGACGTCGCCTATGGCGTCTGCGTCAACGGCGACGATGCAGGCAATTTCGACTATATCGCCGGCGTCGAGGTGTCCGATTTTTCGGACCTGCCGAAGGAGTTTTCGCGCGTACGCGTGCCGATGCAGAAATACGCCGTGTTCGCCCATCGTGGCCACATCTCGACCATCCGCCGCACGGTCAACACGATCTGGAACAAATGGCTGCCGGCCTCCGGGCACAAGATTGCCGACGCGCCCGAATTCGAGCGCTACGGCCCCGAATTCGATCCGCGCAGCGGCAATGGCGGGCTGGAAGTCTGGATACCGGTCGGGTGAGGAAGGGCCAGTTTTCAACTTGTGTTGGAGACTAGTGTCGAGGCGCTCCGCCTTATCTTGCCTACTCCCCTTGTCCCACAAGGGGAGTAGGGAAAGACGCTACAACTCCAGGTTCCAGTTCTGGCCGACCAGATCCTTGCCGAAGGCGTGGTGGCGTTCCTGATTGGCCAGCTTGAACCCGGCCGCCTCGTAGATGCGGCGCGCTGAGGTGAGCACGTCGTTGGTCCACAGCGTCAACGTCTTGTAGCCCTTGGCACGGGCAAAGCGGATGCATTCCTCGACCAGCCGCCTGCCGATGCCGAGACCGCGCGCCGAGGGTTCGACGTAGAGCAGGCGCAGCTTCGCCACCGCGTCCGACTGGCGCACGACGAAGACCGAGCCGACGACTTCCCCTTCCCGCTCGGCGATCCAGCTGCGTTCCCATTTCGGATCGTAGGATTTGGCGAAAGCGCCGAGGATTTCGGCGACCAGCGCCTCATAAGTTTCGTCCCAGCCATATTCCTGCGCGTAGAGCAGGCCCTGGCGATGGATGATCCAGCCGATGTCGCCGACCTGCAAGGACCGCAGCATGTAAAGGACCTTGGGCTCTGCACTCTCGCCCAGTAGGTGCTGCACCGTCTGCATCGCCTTGACCAGCCTGTCCTGTTCCGGTGCGGAAAGCCGCTCGAGCAGGGCCGCGACCTGATCGTGCGAACCCTGGTTCAGCGGCGCGAACGCCGCTCTTCCCGCCGGCGTCAGCGCAATCGACGAGCGCCGCGCATCGGCTCGCGTCGCCACGCGCTCGACCAGACCACGCTCCTCGAATTTTTTCAGCAACCGGCTGAGATAGCCGGGGTCGAGACCGAGATCGCGCGCAAGATCGGTGGCGGTCAGGCCATCGCGATGCGCCAGTTCATAGAGCACCCGAGCCTCGGTCAGCGAGAAGGCGCTTTTCAGCAGCCCTTCATCGAGCAGCCCGATCTGGCGGGTGTAGAAGCGGTTGAAGCCCCGCACCGCATCGATCCGCTCCCTGCCGGGTTGATGATGAATCGTCATGGCATCCTCCTGCCAGCACAAGATCAACCATTTAGTTGACTTAGTCAAGTATCAGTTCGAAGCAGGCTGCGGCTGTCGATCAGCTCACTCAGCGCCTTGACTCTCGCCAGCCACCGGCTTATCTCACCGCCACGTTAGCACTCGCCATTGGTGAGTGCTAAGCGTAGGTCCGGCGCCGCCGGGCTTATAGGTTTGTCCGGCGCCGCCGGACGGAGGAACTATTCTCACCATTCTCACCGAGGAATAAAAAATGGCAAAGTCGAAGTTCCGCCCGCTTCATGACCGCGTGGTCGTACGCCGGGTTGAATCCGAATCCAAGACTGCCGGCGGGATCATCATCCCCGACACGGCGAAGGAAAAGCCGCAGGAAGGCGAGATCATCGCCGTTGGTTCCGGCGCCCGCGACGAAGCCGGCAAGCTCGTCCCGCTGGACGTCAAGGCCGGCGATCGCATCCTGTTCGGCAAGTGGTCGGGCACCGAAGTCAAGCTCAATGGCGAAGACCTTCTGATCATGAAGGAATCCGACATCATGGGCATCATCGGCTGAATATCGGCCTCACCATCGCTTAAACCCCGGGCTCAATTCAAGCCCCTGCCAGGAGCTAAAAATGGCTGCCAAAGACGTAAAATTTTCTCGCGATGCCCGTGAGCGCATGCTGCGCGGCGTCAACATCCTCGCCGACGCAGTGAAGGTCACGCTCGGCCCCAAGGGCCGCAACGTGGTCATCGACAAGTCGTTCGGCGCCCCGCGCATCACCAAGGACGGCGTCACCGTCGCCAAGGAAATCGAGCTTGAGGACAAGTTCGAGAACATGGGCGCGCAGATGGTCCGCGAAGTTGCTTCGAAGACCAACGACATCGCCGGCGACGGCACCACGACCGCGACCGTTCTGGCGCAGTCGATCGTCCAGGAAGGCCACAAGGCGGTTGCCGCCGGCATGAACCCGATGGACCTGAAGCGCGGCATCGACCTCGCGGTCAGCGACGTCGTCTCGACGCTGATCAAGAACGCCAAGAAGATCAAGACCTCGGAAGAGGTTGCCCAGGTCGGCACCATCGCCGGCAATGGCGATGCTTCGGTCGGCTCGATGATCGCCGAAGCGATGCAGAAGGTCGGCAATGAGGGCGTCATCACGGTCGAGGAAGCCAAGACCGCCGAGACCGAACTCGAAGTCGTCGAAGGCATGCAGTTCGACCGCGGCTATCTCTCGCCCTACTTCGTCACCAACGCCGACAAGATGGTTGCGGATCTGGAAGACGCCTACATCCTTCTCCACGAGAAGAAGCTCTCCAATCTGCAGGCCATGCTGCCGATCCTCGAGGCTGTCGTGCAGACCTCGAAGCCGCTGGTCATCATCTCGGAAGACGTCGAAGGCGAGGCCCTGGCCACGCTGGTCGTCAACAAGCTGCGTGGCGGCCTGAAGATCGCCGCCGTCAAGGCGCCGGGCTTCGGTGATCGCCGCAAGGCCATGCTGGAAGACATCGCCATCCTCACCGGTGGACAGGTCATTTCCGAAGACCTCGGCATCAAGCTCGAAAATGTCGGCCTCAACATGCTCGGCCGCGCCAAGAAGGTGTCGATCTCCAAGGAGAACACCACCATCGTCGACGGCGCCGGCAAGAAGGCCGAGATCCAGGGCCGCGTCGCCCAGATCAAGCAGCAGATCGAGGAGACCACCTCGGACTATGACAAGGAGAAGCTGCAGGAACGTCTCGCCAAGCTGGCGGGCGGCGTTGCCGTCATCCGCGTCGGCGGTGCGACCGAGATCGAAGTCAAGGAAAAGAAGGACCGCGTCGACGACGCCCTCAACGCGACCCGCGCGGCCGTCGAAGAAGGCATCGTTCCCGGCGGCGGCGTCGCACTCCTGCGCGCTTCGCTGGCCATCACCGTCAGCGGCGCCAACTCCGACCAGACCGCTGGCATCAGCATCGTGCGTCGCGCGCTGCAGGCTCCGGCCCGCCAGATCGCGGCCAACGCCGGTGCGGAAGCATCGATCGTTGCCGGCAAGATTCTCGAGAACACGGGCCCGACCTTCGGCTTCAACGCCCAGACCGGCGAATATGGCGACATGATCGCCATGGGTATCGTCGATCCGGTCAAGGTCGTGCGCACAGCTCTTCAGGACGCGGCCTCGGTCGCCGGCCTGCTGGTCACCACCGAAGCCATGATCGCGGAGGCTCCGAAGAAGGAGTCGGCTGGCGGCGGCATGCCAGGCGGCATGGGCGGGGGCGGCATGGGCGGCATGGGCGGCATGGACTTCTAAGAAGTCCATAAGCACGCCCATGAATCTAAGTTGCTCAAGCCCGCAAGCGGGCTTGAGTGGCGGCATGGGTTTCTAAGAAGTCCATAAGCACGCCCATGAATCTAAGTTGCTCAAGCCCGCAAGCGGGCTTGAGTGGCGGCATGGATTTCTAATCCAACATTGCCTCGCATTCACGGAAAGGGCGCCGAAAGGCGCCCTTTTTGTTTGCTTTATTTAGCGGGCTGCCCGGCTCAGAAGGCGGCGTCAATGCGCCGTGTCAGCTCCCCTTTGGCAGGCAAGGCACCTTCAATCAGCGCAGCAACTTCATCTGCCACCGCCAGCACCGGGGCGCGGTCGCGGCTGGCGCGCGCGATCACCATCAGCCCTTCCAGCGACGATTCGACAAGCAGCGCCAGGGCGCGGGCGCGGCGCTCAGGCACCCCTGCCCTGACGAAGGCCGCCTGCAGCAGGCCTACCCATTGCTCAAAAGCCGACCGGCACAGTTCGGCCAACTCCGGCACGTCGGCCGGCGAGTCCAGCACCACGGGTGCGATCGGACAGCCAAGCGTGAACTGGTTGTCCTCCAGCATGCGTGCGACCGACTGGTAGATGTGGTGGACAGCCACCGCCGGATCCATTTCGGCGGTCAGCTCTTCGGCAAGCCATCGAGACACCTTGTCCACGCTGTCGCGCGTCACCTCGATGACCAATTGGTCCTTGCCGCCCGGAAAATGAAAGTAGAGCGATCCTCTCGGCGCACCGGAGGCGCTCAAGATGTCGTTGAGCGAGGTGCCGTGATAGCCGCGCTGCCTCAGCAGCAGCGCCGTCGCCTCGATCATGCGGATGCGGGTGTCGTTCGCCATGTCAACCTCTGTCAGGAGTGAGCTTTATAGGCTTGCGCCAAATATGACAATCGGTCTATATAGTATGTAGATCAGTCTATATATTCGGCTTTTCATCGAAGAGGAGAACGACAAAATGACCATCCGTGAAGCAGAGGCCCAATGGCAGGGTTCGTTGAAAGAAGGCTCGGGCCGTCTGCGGCTCGGCAGCGGCGTCTTCGAAGGCGCCTATTCCTTCCCGTCGCGCTTCGAAAACGGTCCCGGCACCAATCCCGAGGAATTGATTGCGGCGGCACATGCCGGCTGCTTTTCAATGGCGTTGAGCGCCATACTGGGCAACGGCGGCCATGTCCCCGTAGGGATTCACACCGTCGCCAAGGTGCATCTCGGCACGAGCACGGCCGGACCGACGCTCACCCGCATCGACCTCGAAACGGAAGCCGAAATCCCGGGCCTGGCGCCCGAGGAATTCCAGCGCCTTGCCCAATCGGCGAAAGCAACATGCCTCGTCTCCCGGGCTTTGGCGGGCGTGGCGGATATCAGGCTCAAGGCCGACCTCGTCACGGCCGCCGCTGCGGAAAAATGAAATCAGGAGGTACCGAGATGAAACGGGATAGCATCATTGTCGTCCATCCCGACGACCAATCCAGACAGACGGCCGATATCATCCGGCGCTTCAACGACGTGTTCCAGCTTCATGATCCGTCGGCGCTCGCCGAGCTGGTGGCCGAGGACTGCGTCATCGAAAACACCGTGCCGGCGCCGGATGGCGCCCGCCATGCCGGCCGTGAGGCATGCGTGCGGCTGTGGTCGGCGATCGCCAGCGAACCCGGCACCCGCTTCGACGTTGAAGAAACGTTCGTCGCCGGTGAGCGGGCGACAATCCGTTGGCGCTACTGGCCCGCCGAAGGCAACTCCATCCGTGGCGTCAATCTGATGCGCGTTGCGGACGGGCTGATCGTCGAAGCGATGGGATATGTAAAGGGATAGCACCGGCGGCTCTACCGCTCGGTCAGCGCCAGTTTTGCGCCGAGCGCGACGAAGGCGCCGGCGAAGGTGCGGCGCATCCAGGTGAGCACCATCGGCCGCGACACGACATGGCTGCGGATCGAGGCGGCGAAGATGCCGTAGCCGACAAAGACGATGAAGGTCAAAAGCATGAAGACGGAGCTGAGCTCCAGCATCTTTGACAGCGCATGCGGTTCGGCGGTGCTGACGAACTGCGGCAGGAAGGCGAAGAAGAAAATCGACAGCTTCGGGTTGAGGATGTTGATGAGGATGCCTGAGGTGATCACCTTGCCGGTCGTGCGCGGCGCGACATCCTGCCCGACGTTCAAGCTGCCGCTCTCCTTCAGCGTGTTCCACGCCATGTAGAGCAGATAGGCGACGCCCAGGTATTTCAGCGTCTCGAAGGCGAGCGCGCTGGTGTGCAGCAGCGCCGCCAGACCGGTGATGGCGGCCGCCATGTGCGGAATGATGCCGAGCGTGCAACCAACAGCCGCGATGATGCTGGCGCGCGCGCCACGCGAAAGTCCGGCGCTCAGCGTATAGAGAACGCCGGTGCCGGGCGAAGCCACGACGATCAGCGACGTCAACAAGAATTCGATGCTCACGATGCGTCCTCCGGTGACCTGCCGCCGGCAAGGTAGCCAGCGAAACGCGCGGGCACAAGCCAGCCCGAGGACCGTTAGTGCCTCATTTCGAATTTCGGGTCACGACCCAAGGCGGTATCCCTCGGCGGGATTTTAAAACCAACTCCCGTAGGCGACGTTTCGTCAGAATCGTCAGCTCGTTTCCTAAGGCAAACCTTGCACTGTTGGCCCTGCCGTCATCGCATTGGCCTGACTTTGGATACCACCTTCACTGCGAACGAGGCCAGTCCGGTGCCAGTCCGGAACACTTCTTGACCCGATGCCGTGTAAGCTACAAACTTGTCCTTGCGCCGTGACCACCTCTCCTGAAGCGGGATAATCGTCATGTGTCACAAATCCTTTGGATCGCAGGAGCTGACGAAAGGCAAGGTTGCGGCGCATGCCCTGTCCTGCGCCGCTGTGTTGTTCTTTGTTGCGCGCCCGGTTTTCACGATGCTTCGCTCTGGCAGACAAATGCTTGCGGCGGCTCTCCTGCTTGGACTTTGCGCCAGCGCGAGCGCCGATGACGTGCTTTTCGAAAACGTCCGTATCTTCGACGGGAAGGGCGCCGCACTTTCGGCTCCGTCGAGTGTGCTGGTGCAGGGCAACCTGATCGCGCGGATTTCGACAAGTCCCATCGCGGCCGAGGGCGCGCAGCGCATCGCCGGCAACGGGCGAACGCTGATGCCGGGGCTGATCGATGCGCATTGGCACGCAATGCTGATTGCATCCACCCCGGCAGAGGCGATGGGCGACATCGGCTTCGCCAATCTTGCGGCCGGCGACGAGGCGACGGATACGCTGATGCGCGGCTTCACCACCGTTCGCGACGTGGGCGGGCCGGCGTTCGGCCTCAAGCGCGCGATAGATCAAGGCATCATCGCGGGTCCGCGCATCTATCCGTCCGGAGCCATGATCACCGTGACCAGCGGGCATGGGGATTTCCGCCAGCTTAGCGACTTGCCTCGGACGATCGGCGGCTTGTTCACCCCCATGGAGAGGAACGGCGGCAGCATAGTCGTGGACAGCCCCGACGAGGTGCGTTTGCGCGCCCGCGAGCAATTCATGCAGGGGGCCGCGCTGCTGAAGCTGACAGCGGGCGGTGGAGTGTCGTCGCCCCACAGCCCGCTCGACGTCACCACCTTCACCGAGCCCGAACTGCGGGCCGCCGTTGAAATTGCCGAGAATTGGGGCACCTACGTCGCCGCGCACGCCTTCACCTCGGATGCGATCCGGAAGGCCGTCGCGGCTGGCGTCAAGTGCATCGAACACGGCTTCCTCATGGACGAGGCAACCGCCAAGCTGATCGCCGAAAAGGACGTTTGGCTGAGCTTGCAGCCGCTTCCCGAACTGATGAGGACAGGCCTCCGAGAGGGTTCGGTCGAGCGAGCCAAGGCCGATGAGGTGTGGCCGGGCATCGGCAGGACCTACGAATTCGCGAAGAAATACAAGATCAAGACGGCATGGGGCACCGATGTCCTGTTCTCCCGCGCGCTGGCGAAGCAGCAGGGAGCAATCCTGGCGTCGCTTGTGCGTTGGTACACGCCTGCCGAAGCGCTCGTCATGGCGACCGGGACCAATGCCGAGCTGCTCTCGCTGTCGGGGCTTCGCAATCCCTATCCGGGAAAGCTCGGCGTGATCGAAGAGGGTGCGCTCGCCGACCTCCTGCTCGTCGAAGGCAATCCGCTGGAGAACCTCGACCTGGTGGCCGATCCTGCCAACAACTTCAAAATCATCATGAAGGACGGCCTGATCTACAAAAACACGCTGACTCAGTGAGGAACGACTGAGCCGCCCGTCTCTACTCGACGCATCCGATGGCCTGCTGGCCGCAGAGCGCTGGCATTCCACAGCCGAGCGACAAGGAATGGCCGCTTCCAACCCCGAGGTGGAAATTCAAACTGAGACCTATCGGGGCCCGTTATCACAGCGCCGGCAGGCCATGTGCCTTGCGCGCCATCAGGCAGTCATCGCCACCGGGCATGCAGGCGCGGCAGACGTCCGGTCTGACCTCGTAGATGCCGCAAATGGTCGACTTGCCGACCTCGCCGGAAAGTGCCGAGCAGCGCACGCCGTCACAGCGCATGCCGGCTTCGTCGGCAGCCACATATTTCTGCGGGATCCGGTCGAGCTGCGCGTCATCTTCGGTCGAGAAGCGCGGCCATTCGGGTGAATAGGAACAGCAGGCGCCACAGCTCTGGCAGTCGAAGAGAGGCGCGGCGCGCTCCTCCAGTGATGAAAAGTCCCCGGCGCTCGCCAGGGCGAGCAGCCCTGAGGCAACGGGATTCTGGTCGGCGCTTCGCGGCAAGGGCGCTATTTTTTCTTCCTGGTCTTGCGCGACGCCACGTCCGCCGGCGACTTGAACAGGTCGGTCGCTGCCTCGGCGGCAACATCGGCTTTCGGCGCGGCGGCCGGCTTGGCCAGCTTTGCGGTGGCAGCGGCTGCTGCCGGCTGATCCTTGGCGGAAAATTTTATGGCCATATCAATCCTCGTCGGAGAAACGCGATGATGGTGCATTCGGGTTGCGAAGCCGGCCGATCAGCGCCGAGACCGCCGTGATGTTCATTTCCTCGGGCGACCAGTTCCTGGCCTCCTCGATGTGCCGGGGCGCCAGTTCGCGATGCGTGCTGCCGCTGTAGGCGGCATCCTGATGGGTGACGCGCTCATGGGTCTTGGCATTTTCACGGACATACTCGATCAGATAGTTCGGGCATTCGGAGCGGCCACGCACGCCGAGCCTGACCTGGGCATCGCCATGGGCGCGCTTGCAGCGCTCGAGCTTTTCGAGCACGCGCCGGACATACTCGACCGGCTTGTCGAGGGCTCCCACGACATCGGCGATGGTCGAATCGGCGGCGATCGCCTCTTGCGGGACGCGTTTGGTGGCCATCAGCGTTTGCCTGCGCGCTTCGGCGAGGCAGCGAGCGAGGCGGCTGCAGCCAGCTCGTCAGCTTCCTTTTCCAGGCGCAGTTCGCGCAGCCGCGCGGTCTTGGCTTCCCGGGCCTGGCTGGCAGCATCCTGCTCGGAAATAATGCGGTTGAGCGACATGGACTGGGTCTGGGTCTTGCTGAAGATGGATTCGGCGTGGTCGCGGGATTTCTTTGAAGTGGCGGTCAAGGTCTTTCTCCCGGTTCGGAGCGTAATGCCGAGCGAGACCGGTCTTTCGACCAGGACCACGCACAAAGCAATACGGCAGTCGGATTCAAATTGCTGGAGCACCCTTAACACGTTCAAGCGAACGCGCGGTGCTCTTTTCGAACTTTTGAAGCGCTCCAAAAGCAAAAGGCCAGGCATTGCCTGACCTCCTGCTGAAGCGTCGCGCGTCCAGCTGAACGCACTGATACTTTCTCATCTGCGCATGATCCTTTTTGGAAACTGATGTTTCCGGGGTCATCCGCTGGAATTAGCCGTTCACCGGTGCCAGTACATCCGTGGTCACCGGCGAGGCTGAATTCCGTTTTAGGCCGCCTTCAACTGATCGGCGGACATCTTGCCCGACTTGTTGTCGCGGACCATCTCGTAGCCAAGCTTCTGGCCCTCGACGATGTCGCGCATTCCGGCGCGCTCTACGGCCGAGATGTGGACAAAAACGTCGGCCGAGCCGTCGTCAGGCTGAATAAAACCGAAACCCTTGGTGGCATTGAACCATTTAACTGTGCCTGTGCTCATAACGAACCCTTTCCGTGGCAAATATTCGTTCGCCGTCATGCGAATGCACAACAGCGTTTGTTTCGATTTTGATGGGGGAAGTTCGTCAAAGGCGCGCCTGGACACGCGGATAACAAAAGTCGGTCAAACAAATATCGACGAATTGCTTTTACACTTCTTTTGGCGCCGTGTCAATTTTTTGCTTTCGCCGTCTGCTTCGTCGTCGGCGGGACGATGGCGGCACGCTGGCTGCGCAGGCAATTCGATGGCGGATCTGACGCCGAAAACGGGCCCAGCGCCAGCTGTTAAAAATGTAAAAAAAATCGCGCCATGCCGGGAACCATCTTGGCATCCATGCATTTTAAATATCGCCAGCAGTTCATGAGAGCAATCTCAGGAAAGGCTGACACAAAGGACGCCTCCCGTGCAATAAAACGCGCGAGGGGCGTTCTTTTATGCCGAGTAGCGATCGCCATGGCGGTCAGGGCCAAAGGCCGCGGCCTGTTGATTGACCGGCGAGGCAGGGTTCCAGAACCGAAAACCCAGCCGCCCGTTTTCCCAAACGACAGATTGATTCCGGGAGATGCGGCCATGGTGAATAAGAATCAGATTGCGGGCCTAGCCAAGCAGCTCAAGGGCTCGCTGAAGAAAGCCGCCGGCAAGGCCACCGGCAACAGGCACGTCCAGGCTGAAGGCGTGGCCGACAAGATCGCCGGCAAAATGCAGAAGGCCTATGGCGACATCAAGCACAAGCTCAGGAAGGTGATCTGAACCCTGCGCTGCTGTTTCAATTGCGATGAGGAAGCGGTTACGCGATCTGCTGCCTGCTCCCGTTGGCGTTAGAAGTTCAGGCGCTTTGAGAAAGCGTTGGTGAAGGCGACCTCGCCATGGTCGCCAACGGCTTCACCAAGCGCCACGTCCATGCTGTCGCCGCTCACCCGCGCCAGCGCGAAGCCGCCCATATAAGCGGCCTTCGGCTTGAACAGGTCGAGCCCATCGCCGCGATAGATCATCGCTGTCTCGTGCTGGTGGCCATGAAAGATGCCAATGACGTTGTAGCCCCTCACCGCCGCCAGCAGCGCCTGCCGGTCCGCTTCGCTCCACCAGTGCGGCGCACCAGTGCCTTCATCGTCGAAGGTTCCTTTGGCGGCATCCCACCGTTCGATCGAGAAAACATCCCAACCATAGTGCTGGAACAGGATGACGGGGCGGCCGTCCGCTGCATAGGTCGCCAGATCCTGCTTCAGCCATGGCAGGCCGGAGACCGCGCCATGGCCGGTGTCGCCGGCGAAACGGTGCGTCTGGACGAGATGCAGGCCGCCCCAGTCCCACGAGTAGCAGTCGGTGTCGATATCGTAACTGGTCACCGGCACCGGCGGCTTGAAGAACACGCCGGCGCGATGGTTGACCTCGACATAGTCGCGCATTTCACGGCGGTACCAGTCGACGTGATTTGGCGGGCCGTTCTGGTCGAGATCGTGGTTGCCGAGGCCGACATGGACCGGCACATGCACGCGATCGGGGCCGACGCCCTGCTGGAAACGCTGGCTGAACTGGAGCAGCTGCGTGCCTTCGCTGGGCTGGATGACCTGGCCGCCGCCGTCATCGGTCATGTCGCCGCCGACGACGAGGCCGAGCGGTGTGCCGATGCGGCTGCCGGCTGAGCGCAGGCTGGTGGCGATGCCGTTGATTTCGGCCGGCCAGTGCTTCTCGCCAATGGCGTTCAACGCGGCGACGCTGCGCAGCAAGGCGGCATCGGTCTTGCCTTCCTGCTGGCAATTGGGGCTCAGCCCGCTGGCCATACGGCAGGCATGGACATCGGCGACGAACAGGAAGGTGGCGTCGACAGGCGCAATGCGCTGTCCGGTCTGTCCGAGCGCCGGTCGCGCAAGGACGCCGGCCGCGGCCAACCCTGCTCCCTGCGTCAGGAAGCGGCGCCGGGAGAGTGACCCTGCCGAGATGCGATTCATGGCGTGAAATTCAGCACAGCCGGCGCCTCTTCGTCCAGTTGCCGCGAACGGTATGTCGACACGCTGCCGCAGGTCTGGCATTGCTTTCAGGTCAGGACTCAACTTGCGCGGGCAAACGCTATGAAGACTATATCCATCGCGACGGCACTTACCATCCTGGCGAGCGGCGCTCATGGTGCCGAGTGCATCGACGCCAAAGCCGCCAAGGCCGGATTCATTCTCGAAAGGCCCGGTATCCACAGCGAGTTTCGACCGGCGGCGGGTGGAATGGTGTCGGTCACCAACGAATACCAATCCCAATCGCCGCAGACGCAGTTTCTGTTCGGCGGTCTGATCGAGGTGTTTCGCGACAGTGAGACCGGTCAGCTTGCGATGATCCCGTTTTCGGATGTCAGAAAGCTGTTTCCGCTCAAGGCCGGGGCGAAAAGCACGACCGTTTTCGTCCGCCTCGCTGCAAACAAACAGCCGAAGGACACCGAGACGCTCGAGATCAACGTAAAAGGCAAGGAGACGTTCAGCCTGGGCGACTGCAAATACAACGTGCTGGCGGTCAGGCAGACGATCAAGAACGAGGCCGGCAAGACCCAGGATGAATTCACCGCGCTCTACGCTCCCGACCTGCAGGCGGTTCTGGCTAGGCGCTATGACGAGGGCACCAACGCCGAAAGCGTGGTTGGCTATGAGACCATCAAACCGCTGCCGAATTAAGTCCCGGCAGGGCAGAGAGCCGACTGGCGCTCCGGCATCAAAAGGCTTTGTACTGCCGCAGCACCCTGCGACGTCGCTTCGCTCTTGCTGAGGAAACTCCCTGCTCCAGCGCGTTCAGGCAATCGCGCAGCACAGCAGAATCCTGCATTGTCTTGGCCATCGACATGGCGCCGGAATAGGAGGCGACCGCGAGTGCCGCGAAGCGCTGCGGATCGGTGTCCTGCTCCCTGCCCGCTTGCTGGTCGGCCCTGACCTTGTCGGCGATCGCCTGGCGCCACGCCGAAAAAATGCCGGCAAGGGCGGTGCGGAAATCCGGATCGGCAAGCGACAATTCATGCGCCAGGTTGTTGAGCGGGCAGCCGCGCACGAAACCCTGTTCCTCCAGTTCCGCGGCCACTGCCTCGAACACGTTGCGCACGCCCTCGCGCGTCGAGCCTGCCGCCTGCACCGGCGCGATCCATGTTGCTTCGACGGCCGCGGCGACCCGCTCCTCGATCACCGCCAGCGCCAGCGCCTTCTTGGTCGGAAAGTGATGATGCAGCGCGCCGCCGGTGACGCCTGCCGCGGCCATCAGGTCGCCGAGGCTGGAGGCATGGTAGCCACGCGCCTGAAACGAGGCTTCGGCGACATCGAGCACGCGTTTGCGCAGGCCTTCCGGGTCGTTGGTGCGTTTGCCGGGCTGCGCCTTTGGGCGAGCGGTCATCTCTGCTGACATTTTTCAACGATAGCAGATTGACAAAACAGGACAACCGGTCTGTTTATAAAACAGGATGAACGCCCTGTTTTGGAGATTGCGCGATGAGCCTGCCCCTGAATGCCCGGTCCAAATCCGGCCTCAACGCCTCGCCGGTCGTCGAGCTCAGGCAATACACGCTGAAACCTGGCCGGCGCGACACGCTGATCGGCATCTTCGACGGTCACCTCATCGAGGGTCAGGAAGCGGCTGACATGACCATCATCGGTCAGTTTCGCGATCTCGACCGGCCTGACATGTTCATCTGGCTGCGCGGCTTCGAGGGTATGGAAGCGCGGAAAAATGCACTGACCGCGTTCTATGAGGGCCCCGTCTGGGCCGCCTGGCGCGACGCCGCCAACGCCACGATGATCTCCTCCGACGACGTGCTGTTGCTGAAACCGGCATCGCCCGGCGCCGGCTTCGATCTGTCGGGATCGCAACGAGCAGCCTTGGCTGGTTACGAAAAACCAAGCGGAGACAATCGCTTGTCGGATATTGTTGTCATCAAGATTCATCATCTGCGGCACGGCGCCGAAGCCGACTTCGCCAGCCGCTTCAAAACCGACGCGATTGCCGTGTTGGCGGCACATGGCGCGCGGCCACTTCCTGCGTTTGTCTCCGAACATGCCGAAAACTGCTTTCCCCGCCTGCCGGTACGATCAGGCGAAAATGTCTTCATCAGCGTCGCCGCCTTCGACAGCGCGGACGCCCATGCCCGCCACGAGGCAGTCCTTGCCAGTTCCCCGGAGTGGCAGGCATTCGAGCGGGATGCCCAGTCATGTCTGGCTAGATCGACCGAGACCTTGCGCCTATCTCCAACCTCACAGTCGCTGCTTGGGCGGTGAGAGGCGCTCCTTCAACCGATTTGCATCCTTGTCGCCCGCAATCTCCGCTTGAAGCCATTTGTGCAACGCGATACGCCGGTGCCGGGTTCGACAGACCGGAGAGACATGTGAGCGCGCCAGAGACCAGAACCGAAACCGACACGTTCGGCCCCATCGAGGTCGCCGCCGATCGTTACTGGGGCGCGCAGGCGCAGCGTTCGCTGGGCAATTTCAAAATCGGCTGGGAAAAGCAGCCGGCGTCGATCGTTCGCGCGCTCGGCATCGTCAAGCAGGCGGCGGCCGAAACAAATATGGAGCTGAAGCGGCTCGACCCGGCCATCGGCAACGCGATCATCGAAGCCTCTCAGGAAGTCATCGACGGCAAGCTGAACGATCATTTCCCGCTGGTCGTCTGGCAGACCGGCTCGGGCACGCAATCCAACATGAACGCCAACGAGGTGATCTCCAACCGGGCGATCGAACTGCTGGGCGGTGTCATGGGGTCGAAGAAACCGGTGCATCCCAACGACCACGTCAATATGAGCCAGTCGTCGAACGATACCTATCCGACGGCCATGCACATCGCCTGCGCCGAGCGCATCGTGCACGATTTGTTGCCGGCGCTCGGGCATTTGCACGCCGCGCTGGAGGCCAAGACCAAAGCATTCGCCCACATCGTCAAGATCGGCCGCACCCACACGCAGGACGCGACGCCCCTCACCCTTGGCCAGGAATTCTCAGGCTATGCCGCGCAGGTCGCCTCCTCGATCAAACGCATCGAGATGACGCTGCCCGGCCTGCAGGAATTGGCGCAAGGCGGCACGGCCGTCGGCACCGGCCTCAACGCGCCGGTCGGCTTTGCCGAGAGAGTGGCGGATCGCATCGCCGCGATCACCGGCATCGCCTTCATCACCGCGCCAAACAAGTTCGAGGCGCTGGCGGCGCATGATTCCATGGTGTTCTCGCATGGCGCCATCAACGCCTGCGCCGGCGCCCTGTTCAAGATTGCCAACGACATTCGTCTGCTCGGCTCCGGCCCGCGCTCCGGCCTTGGTGAACTGTCGCTGCCGGAAAACGAGCCGGGTTCGTCGATCATGCCGGGCAAGGTCAATCCCACCCAGTGCGAGGCGATGACCCAGGTCTGCATCCAGGTGTTCGGCAACAATGCGGCCGTGACCTTCGCCGGCAGCCAGGGCCATTTCGAACTCAACGTCTACAACCCGCTGATGGCCTACAATTTCCTGCAGTCGGTGCAACTGCTCGCCGACGCCTCCATCTCGTTCACCGACAATTGCGTCGTCGGCATCGAGGCGCGGGAAGACAATATCAAGGCCGCCCTCGACCGTTCGCTGATGCTGGTGACAGCACTGGCGCCGACCATCGGCTACGACAACGCCGCCAAGATCGCCAAGACCGCTCACAAGAACGGCACAACCTTGCGTGAGGAAGCGCTTGCCACCGGGCTGGTCAGCGAAGCCGACTACGACCGCCTGGTTCGGCCGGAGGAGATGACGCATCCGGGATGATCTTGCGCTGATCGCTTTACTGCGGTGAACAATCTGTAACCAAATCTGCATCTTTGGTGAACAGTCGCCCTGCTCTATGTGGATGGGCACCACAACCCCTCCCGGAGAGAGCCCATCATGTCCACCAACACGTCCGTTGCCGGTTCCGGCACCGTTTCGAACGCCGCTTCCAACGCCTCAGGCACCATCCTGCTCGGCCGTATCCTGCTTTCGGTCATCTTCGTGCTTTCCGGTTTCGGCAAGCTCACTGCGATCGCCGGCACCGCCGGTTACTTCGACAGCATGGGTCTGCCGATGCCGACCGTGACGGCGATTGTCGTCGGTCTGCTCGAGCTGCTCGGCGGCCTCGCCATCCTCATTGGCTTTCAGACCCGGATCACCGCCTGGGTGCTGGCAATCTTCACCGTCGCCACGGGATTGGTCGCCCACACCGGCTGGGCCGATCAGATGCAGATGATCAGCTTCATGAAGAACCTGGCGATTGCCGGCGGCTTCCTCGTACTGGCTTCCTCGGGCGCCGGCGCCTATTCGGTCGACGCCAAGCGCGGCTGAAGCAGTCCAGGAACCACTTGCAGCAAGGGGCGCGGAATTTTCCGCGTCCCTTTTTCGTTGTCGGTTTATGCCCGTCGATCAGCCGGCCGGACTTTCTGCTAGGATGAGGTGTCGGGGTGAAGCCAACCGCCGCCGACGTCGGAGGTGACCAATGCCCCGCAATGCGCTGCTTCTGCTTTCGCGGCTGCTGCTCGCCGCTCTATTCGTTCCGTCCGGCTTTCACGCGCTTACCGACATTGCCGGCACATCGGGGTATTTTTCCGGCCTTGGCCTGCCGCTGCCGACACTCGCAGCCTGGGCGACGGGCCTGTTCGAAATGATCGCCGGACTGCTCATCCTCGTCGGCCTCAAGACGCCGATCGTGGCGCTCCTGCTTGCCGCTTTCTGCATCGCGGCAGGCTTCATCGGCCACTATGGCCAGGGCGGCGACGATCCGACGCTGACCTTCATGCATTCGCAGATGCTGATGAAGGACATCGCGCTATCGGGCGGTTTTCTGGCGCTGGCAATGGCAGGCGCCGGCGCCTACTCGATCGACGGACGGATGCTTCGGATCGGCGCTGAAACGACTTGACCGACACAAGCTGCCGGATTGAGCCGAATACTTGACTGACCCAGATTACTTGGCTGGCATAGTGGGGCCGCCCTCGACCGCCAGCACCAGCCGGCGATTGGTGACCCTCGCCAGTTGCGCCAGTCGTCCGGCCGGCCGCTCGCCGTAAAGATCGGCCAGCGACGCCGGCAGCACCAGCGCCAGCACGCCATTGCCGCGCCTCTCCCATTTCAGCCGCGGCATGACCCCAGGCATTGCCGCCGTCAGCAGGTAGACGACGCGCATCACCGCGGCCAGCACACGGGCGCGCTCGATATAGCGCGGCGTCGCCAGCGCCTTGATTTCCGGCGCAATCGATTCGTTGAAGATGCCCTCATGACGGTAGGCGTTGGCCAGCGCCAGGAAGGCGCGGCCGGGATGGTCGACACCGATGAAGGAGGCGTGGGCAATGATGTTGAGCGATTGCTTGCCCCGGTATTCGGGATGCGCGCGCCAGCCGATGTCGGCAAGCAGGCAGGCGGCCTGGCGGTAGCGCGCCTCGTCGACCGTCTCTTCGATGCCGAAGGCGGCGAAGGTCTTGCCCGTCCACTCGACAAGCTCATGCGCGTGGGTGACCGAGCGCGAACGCAGCCGGGCGAGTTCTTCCGAGGCCGAGATCAGCGGATCCGCCTTCTGCTCGGCTTTATCGAGCAGCGAATAGAGAAAGCCCTCGCGCACGCCAAGTGCCGAGACGATGATCCTGGACGGCTGCATCGCCGCCATGATCTCCTGCAGCACGATGGCGCCATAAGGCAGCAGCGAGCGGCGGTTCTTCGAGACGCCTTCGATACCCCTTATCTTCTCGATCTCGCCCTTGGCGACTTGCTTGAGGAAGTTCGCAGCGCTGTCGATGCCGATCTCGTAATGGTGCATGACGCTCAGCGGATAGCTGGTCATTTCCATGTACAGCCGAGCGAGGTTTCGCCAGGTGCCGCCGACGGCATAGAACGGCCTGCCCTGCCCGCCTTTCAGCAGCTTTGCCTTCGCGAGTTCGTCGCGCGCTATCTTTGCCGCTTGGGCCAGTGAGTTCTTGGCCATGTCCTGCAGGCGCAGGCCGCCCAGCGGCAGCGTGATGCCGTCGCCGATTGCCTCGCCATCGACGTCGACCAGTTCAAGGCTGCCGCCGCCGAGGTCGCCGGCGATGCCGTTGGCCGGGTGGAAGCCGGAAATGACGCCAAGCGCTGAATAGTGGGCTTCCTGGCGCCCGCTCAGCACCTGGACCTCGGTCTTGAGCACATCTTCGGCGCGGTGGATGAAATCGGGGCCGTTGACCGCCTCGCGGGCGGCGGCGGTCGCCAGCACGTACATATGCTCGGCGCCGGCCTGCTCGGACAGCGCGCGGAAACGCCGAAACTCCTCCATCGAACGGGTCACCGCCTCGGGATCGAGCTTTCCGGTCGAGACGATGCCGCGACCGAGGCCGGCCAGCATCTTTTCGTTGAACAGTGTGGTCGGCGAGCGCGCCAGCCCCTCATAGACGACAAGCCGGATCGAGTTCGACCCGATGTCGATGATGGACAGCGGTCGGCGGTCCTGAAGCCGGCCCTGGGACGTTGAAATCATCAGCCGGTCGCTGCGGCGTTTTTCTTGCGGCGCTTGAACTGCGCGATGCGCTTGGGCGCATGCGATTTCAGCGCATCGCCGCGTCCGGAGAGGCTCGGATTGGTCATGAAATATTCCTGCGCGTTGAACGGTTCCTCGCCCTCCTCGAGCGTGGCGCGCCGGGAGGTTCCGTCAGCCAATACGTCGAAACTTTGCTGGTTGTCCATGATGTTGCCCAGCATGATCTGGCCGAGGACTTGTTCATGCACCGTTGGATTGGTGATCGGAACCATGGTTTCGACGCGGCGGTCGAGATTGCGCGGCATCAAATCGGCCGATGAGATGTAGACGATCGCCCCGTCCGACGGCAGTCCATGGCCGTTGCCGAAACAATAGATTCGGCTGTGTTCGAGGAAGCGGCCGACGATCGACTTGACCCTTATGTTTTCCGACAGGCCCGGCACTTGGGGCCTCAGGCAGCAGATGCCGCGCACGACGAGATCGATCTCGACGCCGGCGCGGCTGGCGTCATAGAGCGCGTCGATGATGATCGGGTCGACCAGCGAATTCATCTTCATCCAGATGCGGGCCGGCCTGCCCTCCAGCGCATGGCCAATCTCGTCCGAAATGTGCTTGAGGATGCGCTTGCGCAGCGTGAACGGCGAGGTGGCCAGCCGCATCTCCTCGGTCGGCTCGGCGTAGCCGGTGATAAAATTGAACAGCTGGGCGACATCGCGGGCGATTGTCGGAGCGGTGGTGAAGAAGGACAAGTCGGTGTAGATGCGCGCGGTGACCGGATGGTAGTTGCCGGTGCCGAGATGCACATAATTGCGCAGCTTGCCGTCCTCGCGCCGCACCACCAGCGACATTTTCGCGTGGGTCTTCAGTTCGAGGAAGCCGAACACGACCTGAACGCCGGCGCGCTCGAGGTCGCGCGCCCAGCGGATGTTGGCTTCCTCGTCGAAACGTGCCTTGAGCTCGACCAGCGCGGTCACCGACTTGCCGGCCTCCGCCGCGTCGACCAAAGCGCGCACGATCGGGCTGTCGTTCGAGGTGCGATAGAGCGTCTGCTTGATCGCCACCACTTCCGGATCGGCCATCGCCTGGCGCAGGAACTGCACTACCACGTCGAAGGATTCGTAGGGGTGATGAACGATGATGTCCTTCTCGCGGATGGCGGCGAAACAGTCGCCGCCGTGCTCGCGGATGCGTTCGGGAAAGCGCGGATTGTAAGGCTTGAATTTGAGATCGTCGCGGGCGATGGCGACGATCTCGGAAATCTGGCTGAGCGCCAGCGGACCGGTGAGCACGCTGATCCGGCTCGACGAGACGCCAAGCTCGCCGGCGACGAACTCGCGCAGTTCGGCCGGCATCAGCTTGTCGAATTCGATGCGGATGACCGAGCCGCGACGACGCCGTTTCAGCGCCGTCTCGAACAGGCGCACGAGATCCTCGGACTCCTCCTCGACCTCGATGTCACTGTCGCGGATGATGCGGAACGTACCGGAGCCCTTGACCTCGTAGCCGGGGAACAGCTTGCCGATATAGAGGCCGACCGCTTCTTCCAGCGGAATGAAGCGGACATGATGCTTGCGGTCAGGCAAGCGGATGAAGCGCTTCAGCGCCACCGGCAGACGCAACAGCGCGCTCATCTCCTCGCCATTCCTGCGGTGGCGCAGTTGCAGCGCCATCGAGAAGCCGAGATTGGGAATGAACGGGAACGGATGCGCCGGGTCGATCGACAGCGGTGTGAGCACCGGAAACACCTGCTCCTGGAAATGATCCTCGAGCCAGGTCTTCTCGTCCTTGGTCAGCCCATCGCGGCTGATGCTCTCGATGCCTTCCTTGTCGAGCAGCAGCATCAGAGCGGATAGGCTGTTCTGCTGGTCCTCCTGCAGGCGCTCGACCTCGCGCAGCAATTGTTCCAGCTGTTGTTCAGGGGTGCGGCCGTCCGCGCTCTTCAGCGTGATGCCTTCGCGAACCTGGCCGGCGAGACCGGCGACACGGACCATGAAGAACTCGTCGAGATTGGCGGCCGAAATCGACAGGAAGCGCACCCGCTCGAGCAGCGGATGGTTGGCGTTCAGCGATTCTTCGAGGACGCGGCGGTTGAATTGCAGCCAGGAAAACTCGCGGTTGACGAAGCGGTCCGGATTGCCGCCCTCTGGGCTCGCCACCTCGACAGTGGTGAATTCGCTCTGCACCGGCTTTAGTTCGTTCATGGTTCCTGCTCGTTTCGCACCCGCTGGCCACAGCGTCGCGCGTCGTTGCGGACGCGCAAAAGGACGCTCCCGCCACTTAAGCTACGCATGATCCCCAGCAAAACCGAATTCGGTTTTCGGGGCCATGCCTTAACCGGCTTAGCTTATCCTGTGACAGGCTTTTACGACAGTTTGATTTCATCGATCTTGCAAAGAGACTGCTTATGATCCAGATGCAATCCAGGTACAGCGCGGCGCGTCCTTTGGACGCGCAAAGGACGCGGTGGAATTTTGATTTTGCACATGATCCGGGGTCATGCAGCAAATATAGGAGACGACGATGGCAGGCGGTTCCATTCCCCATTTCCAGAACGATGCGGGTTATGCGGCGATCGACATCGGCGTCAAGGAATTCATGTGCACCGGCGCCAACCCGCCTTTCGACCATCCGCATGTGTTTCTCGACATGGGCGACGACAATGAAAAGGTCTGCCCCTATTGCTCGACGCTTTATCGCTATTCGCCAAAGCTGAAGGCGACGGAAACGCAGCCTGCCGGATGCCTCTATATCCACCAGGCCGCCTGACGCGCACACCATCCGATGGACGACACCCGGTCCCGGCAGGTCGTTATCGCCGGAGCCGGCGTCGCCGGACTGACCGCGGCACTGGCGTTTTCCGAGCGCGGCTATCTGGTGCGGCTGTTCGAACAGGCGCCGGGCCTCGAAGCGGCCGGTGCCGGCATCCAGCTCTCACCCAACGCGACGCGCATCCTTCGCCAGCTCGGCGTGCTCGACCGGCTGTTGCCGGCGGCGGTGCGGCCGGAGGCGGTCGTGCTCAAGGACGCCGCCACGCTACGTGAGCTGGCGCGGGTGCCGCTTGGCGAAGCGGCCGAAAGGCGCTGGCAGGCGCCTTATCTCGTCGCTCATCGGGCTGACCTGCAAGATGCACTGATGGCGCGCCTTGCCGAACGGCCGGACATCAGTCTCGTCACCGGCGCGCGCGTCGGCGGCATCGCCACAGGACCGCGCCATGCCACGGCAACAGTCGAGATTGCCGGCAAGACAGTCGAAGCCGGCGGCTTTCTGCTGATCGGCGCCGACGGCGTCTGGTCGGCGATCCGGGCTTTTGGCGGGTTTGCGGCCAAAAGCCGGTTTTCGGGCGAGCTTGCCTGGCGCGCTACGATCAGTGCAGACAGTGTCGCAGGAGAAGCCCTTGCGGCGGTCGGCGCCGCCAATTGCGTGACCACCTTCCTGCATCCCGGCTTCCACCTCGTCGCCTATCCGGTCAGCAACGGCACGGCGTTCAACCTGGCTGCCTTCACCAGGGGCGAGATCATCGCCGAGCGCTGGTCGGGCCACGCCGACCCCAATATCCTCCTCGGCGCCATGCGTGGCACGGCGGCAGCACTGGCCCGGCTTGCCGAGGATGCCGGCCCGTGGGCTGCGTGGCCGATCCATACGGTAGACCAGGCACAGCCATGGACGACGCCCGCCGGCATCGCGCTGATCGGCGATGCGGCGCATGCGATGACGCCGTTCGCGGCGCAGGGGGCGGCGATGGCGATCGAGGATGCCGCAACCCTTGCCGGCTTTGTCGCCGCCTCACCCGCCGATCCCTGGGGCGCGCTTGCCGCCTGGGAGAAGATGCGGCGGCCGCGTGTCGCCAAGGTCGCCCGCCGCGGTGCCGTCAACCGGCTCGCCTGGCATGCAGCGGGGCCGGTGGCCGTCGCGCGCAACCTGTTCCTGAAGTGGCGCTCGCCGGAAAAGCTCGCGGCCGATCTCGACTGGCTCTATGGCTGGCGGCCGCCGGATGGCGATCGGCAATGAAAGCTCGACCGGTTGGCGGGACAGCGCCCCCTTCTGTCCTGCCGGACATCTCCCCCACTTGGGGGGAGATCGGCCGTCACCTCGGCTTTTGCCAATCTCCAACGTTGCAGGATGAAGCGCGGCGCCGAAACTGAATATCTCCCTCCTTGGGCCTCCTTGTGGGGGAGATGTCCGGCAGGACAGAGAGGGCGCGCCGGGATGAGGCGCTGATTACCCGGAGCATCAATTATAAATCCGCATCGACAGGTCGAGTGAGGCCGGCAGCGGATTCCACCAGCCTGTCCGCAGGCCGGCGATACGCAGAGCCGCCGCTGTCCAGGTGTTGCAGCCAACCAGCGCATTGAAATGGCCGTTGGCTTCGTAGAAGCGGTCGAACTTGGAATAAGCGGGATTCTCGATCAGGATCGGACCGTTCGGCCCTTGCTGGAAACTCGCCGCGATGAAGTCGAGCAGCGCTGCAAAACGCTGCTCGCTGATGTCGAAGCCGGCGACGTCGGGGTGCGGCTCGACAATGTTGCCGGCGACATCGACATGCATCACCGATGCGTCCAATGTCAGCGCCTTCATCACCGGCGCCGCCTTCAGTTCCGACCAGGTCGGCGTCTCCAGATAGAAGGCGCGGCCTCCCCAGCCGAAGACGATGTAGCGGACCCCAGCCATGTCGGCCGGAATGCCGCCACCGACCAGGAAATGGAAGCGCTTACGCACGTCGTCATCGACCGGGATGGCGATATCTGTGTGGATCGGATTTTTCAGCACCAGGACGTGCCTGGTGGCGGCGGGATCGGCGGCGGCCGCCGGCAAGAGCGGCCGTGAAATGAATGTGCCCAGAACCACGGCAAGCACGATTGCCACCACCAGAATGGCGAGAAAACGCCCAAGCTTTTTCACGAGGGACGGCTTTTTCATGAGGGACGGCTCGCAATCGGGGCGCAATCGCCTGCTGACGGCTCAGACGCAAAAGAGCCCGGCAGGGTTTCGGCCGGGCTCTTTTGATTCGCGTGAGAGCAATCAGTGCAGGATTTGCGACAGGAACAGTTTTGTGCGCTCGTGGCGCGGATTGTCGAAGAACTCGGCTGGCGTGTTCTGCTCGACGATCTGGCCCTGGTCCATGAAGATCACCCGGTTGGCGACCTTGCGTGCAAAGCCCATCTCGTGGGTGACGCAGAGCATGGTCATGCCCTCTTCGGCGAGGCCAACCATCGTCTCCAGCACTTCCTTGATCATTTCGGGATCGAGCGCCGAGGTCGGCTCGTCGAACAGCATGATTCGCGGATTCATGCACAACGAGCGGGCGATGGCGACGCGCTGCTGCTGGCCGCCGGAAAGCTGACCGGGATATTTGTTGGCCTGTTCCGGAATCTTGACACGCGTGAGGAAGTGCATGGCGATTTCCTCGGCCTGCTTCTTCGGCGTCTTGCGCACCCAGATCGGCGCCAGCGTGCAGTTTTCCAGGATGGTCAAATGCGGGAACAGGTTGAAGTGCTGGAACACCATGCCGACCTCGCGGCGCACCTCGTCGATCTTCTTGAGATCGTTGGTCAATTCCTTGCCGTCGACGATGATCTTGCCCTTCTGGTGCTCTTCCAGCCGGTTGATGCAGCGGATCATCGTCGATTTGCCCGAGCCCGAAGGGCCGCAAATGACAATGCGCTCGCCGCGCATCACCTTCAGGTTGATGTCCTTCAGCACATGGAATTCGCCGTACCATTTGTGCATGGCGATGATGTCAATGGCGACATCGGTGGTGGAAACCTGCATCTTGGCGGCATTGACCTTGATCTCTTCCGCGCTGACTGCATTTTCTATTGTCATGGAAGGTTCCCTTTTTTGTTCTTAGCGCTTGTGGCCGGTGTCGAGCCGGCGTTCCGTGAACATCGAATAGCGCGACATGCCGAAACAGAACAGCCAGAAGACAAAGGCAGCAAACACCAGGCCGGACCTGGCCGTTTGCGGCGTTGCCCAGTTGGGGTCGTTAAAATTCTGTTTGACGACGCCAAGCAGGTCGAACATCGAGATGATCGAAACCAGGCTGGTGTCCTTGAACATGCCAATGAAGGTATTGACGATGCCGGGAATGACCAGCTTCAGCGCCTGCGGCAGCACGATCAGGCCCATTTTCTGCCAGTAACCGAGGCCGAGCGAATCCGCACCCTCATACTGGCCCTTGGGGATCGCCTGCAGGCCGCCCCGCACCACTTCGGCCATATAGGCAGCGGCAAACAGCGAAACACCGATCAGCGCGCGCAGGAACTTGTCGAAGCTGACGCCGGCCGGCAGGAACAGCGGCAGCATGACGCTGGCCATGAACAGCACGGTGATCAGCGGGATGCCGCGCACCGTCTCGATGAAGATGACGCACAGCATCTTGACGATCGGCATCTTCGAGCGCCGGCCGAGCGCCAGCACGATGCCGAGCGGCAGCGACACGGCAATACCGACGAAGGACAAGGTGAGCGTCACCAGCAGCCCTCCCCATAGCGGGGTTTCGACATGCGGCAGGCCGAACACGCCACCAACCAGCAGGATGAAGGCAAAGATCGGCAGCGCCCCGAAGAACAAGATGGCGTTCAGCCCCTTGCGCGGCACCTTCGGGATGAGCAGCGGCACCAGAAGCGCCACGAACAGGATGGCGACCAGGATCGGCCGCCAGCGCTCATCGATCGGATAGCGGCCGAACATGAACTGGCCGAACTTGGCGTTGACGAAGGCCCAACAGGCGCCGGACCAGCCGTCCGGCTGGACGCCGCCCTGTGCCGCCGTGGCGCAAAAGGTACGGTCCGCGCCGGTCCATTGGGCGTTGATGAAGGCCCAGCTGATCAGTTGCGGCAGGATCATCGCGACCAGCACGATGCCGATGATGGTCAGGATCGTGTCACCGGTCGACGCAATCAGGTTCTTGCGTATCCAGGCGCCCAGGCCGCGCTCGCTTGCAGGCGCCGACTGTGCCAGCGCCATTTCGACGCGGACGAAGGAAAGATCGTGCTCCTGCATGTCGCTACCTCTCCACCAGCGCCATTCTGGCGTTGACCACGTTCATGACCGCCGACGTCAACAGGCTGAGTGCGAGATAGACCACCATCATGATCAGCACGCACTCGATAGCCTGACCGGTCTGGTTCAGCACCGTGCCGGTCGTCGCCGTCAGATCCGGGTAGCCGATGGCGATGGCCAGGGACGAGTTCTTGGTCAGGTTCAGATATTGGCTGGTCAGCGGCGGAATGACGATCCGCATGGCTTGCGGAATGACGACAAGCCGCAGGATCGATCCCGGCCGCAGCCCGAGCGCACCGGCTGCCTCGGTCTGACCCTTATTGACGCCCATGATGCCGGCCCGCACGATTTCGGCGATGAAGGCCGCCGTATAGAAGGACAGCGCCAGGTAGAGCGACAGGAACTCCGGCTTGATCTGAAAGCCACCAGTCAGGTTGAAGGTCGATTGCTTTGGATAATCGAAGCTCAGCGGGAAGCCGCTGAGCGCGTAGGCCAGCAACGGCAAGCCGATGATCAAAGCCGCCGATGTCCAGAACACAGGGAATTGCTGGCCGGTCGCCATCTGCCGCTGACGCGCCTTGCGGGCGACGAACCACGCCATGGCGATGCCGAGAAGCAAAGCAACCAGGATCAGCCAGGAGCCTTCGCCCCACACGGCGCGTGGAAAATAAAAGCCGCGTTGGTTGAGAAAGGAGCTGAACGGCAAATTGATGCTTTCACGCGGCGGCGGCAGCACCGAAAGCACGCCGGAATACCAGAAGAAGATGACCAGCAGCGGCGGGATGTTGCGAAAGACCTCGACATAGACCATACAGATCTTGCGGATCAGCCAGTTGTGCGAAAGCCGGCCGACGCCGAGGATAAAGCCGATGATGGTGGCGGTGACGATGCCGGCGGCGGCAACGATGAGGGTGTTGATAAAGCCGACCACGATGGCGCGGCCATAGGTCGAATCCGACGAATAGGCGATGGCGCTGTCACTGATGTCGAAGCCGGCGCGACCCCTGAGGAAGCCGAAGCCTGACGCAATGCGCAGGCGCGTCAGATTGTCGATGGTGTTTTGGACGATCCACCAGACCAACGCAACCAGCACGATGACGACCACCGCCTGGAAGACTATGCCGCGGACCTTTGGATCATTGATGAAGGAGCCGCGGCTTGGCTCCTCGCGAAGAATTTCCTGCGATGCCATTCGACCATCCCCTGGAAAGAGAAACCGGGAGGCAGACGATCTGCCTCCCGGATCACATTTCGATCAGCGGATCGGCGGAGAGTATTGCAGACCGCCCTTGGTCCACAGCGCGTTGATGCCGCGCGCGATCTTCAGCGGGCTGCCCGACCCGACATTGCGTTCGAACATTTCGCCGTAATTGCCGACGGTCTTGACGATGTTGACGACCCAGTCGTTGGAGACACCGAGATCGGTGCCGATCTTGGTATCGGCCTCCTGGCCGAGCACGCGCTTGATCTCGGGATTGTCCGAGGCCTTCATTTCCTCGACATTGGCCTTGGTGATGCCGAGTTCCTCTGCCTGCAGCAGCGCAAAATAGGTCCACTTGACGATGTGGTACCACTGGTCGTCGCCCTGGCGCACGGCCGGTCCGAGCGGCTCCTTGGAGATGATCTCAGGCAGCACGACGTGGTCGGCGGGCGCGCCCAGCGTCAGCCGGATGCCGTAGAGACCTGATTGGTCGGTGGTGTAGACATCGCAACGGCCGGCGTCATAGGCCGCGTCCACCTCTGACAGCTGTTCGAATACGACCGGGCTGTACTCCATCTTGTTCGTCTTGAAGTAGTCGGCGAGGTTGAGTTCGGTCGTGGTGCCGCTCTGCACGCAGACCGCCGCGCCCGAAAGCTGCAGCGCGGAATTCACCCCCGGCAGCTTCTTGGCGTTGATCATGAAGCCCTGTCCGTCATAATAGGTGACACCGACGAAGTTCAGACCAAGCGCCGTATCGCGGTTGATGGTCCAGGTGGTGTTGCGCGACAGAACGTCGATCTCGCCTGACTGCAGTGCGGTGAAGCGTTCCTTGGCACTGAGCGGCGTGAACTTGACCTTGGTGCCATCGCCGAACACGGCGGCCGCGACAGCGCGGCAGAAGTCCGCATCGATGCCTTGCCAGTCGCCCTTGTCGTCCGGCGCCGAGAAGCCGGCCAGACCGGTCGACACGCCGCATTGGATGAAGCCCTTGGCCTTGACGTCGTCGAGCGTGGCCGCCGACGCGGCCGAAGCCACCAATCCAAGCGCGGCGGCGCCCAGAATGCCGATTGCAATGTGTTTCATAACCCACAGACCCTTTTCTGTTTTTTTCAGGCGAACCTGACTTTTTTTTCCGTGTGAACGCAGCTTCCCGTTCCGGCCCATTACCGGAACCCGCATCGCAACCGACGCGCTGCCTCCCATTCACGAACTGCATCGAAGGCGATTATCACAGTGAGGTCAAGGAAAATGACCGAAACCCAAAGAGTTTCAAACCATTTGCCGCAAATGCCTGAATTGCAGACAAACGCGCCCGAAAATTAGCCAGCAACTGCGAGGTCCGGCCAACGCGAATCGGAGCTGGCTTCTAAAATCCGTCTTCGGGGAGGCAGCGCCGCGCCGGAAAGCCATCGGAGCGATTGGCACAACCAGTCCGCCGGCTGGCGGTTGGCGAACGGTTGCGCGGCCAATGCCGCCGCACTATGGCTAGCGCTTCATCAGAGGCGAAGCGCAATGGCAAAAGACGGCAACGAATTGGGCATCAACACGCGGCTTGCCCACTCGGGCAACAATCCGCATGACTATTTCGGCTTCATCAACCCGCCGGTCGTGCATGCCTCGACCGTGCTCTTTCCCAACGCGGCGACGATGGCGGCACGTGGCCAGAAATACACCTACGGCACGCGCGGCACGCCGACCACCGACGCGCTTGCCAGCGCCATCGACGGACTGGAAGGCTCGGCCGGCACGATTGTGGTGCCCTCCGGCCTGGTGGCGGTGACAGTGCCGCTGCTCGCCTTCCTGTCGGCGGGCGACCATGTCCTGATTGTCGATTCCGTCTATCACCCAACCCGCAATTTCGCCGACACGATGCTGAAACGGCTAGGCGTCGAGGTCGAATATTACGATCCGCATGTCGGCGCCGGTATAGCGGCGTTGATCAAATCCAACACCAAGGTCGTGTTCACCGAATCGCCGGCCTCCAACACTTTCGAGGTGCAGGACATACCGGCCATTTCCAGCGCGGCACACGCCGCAGGTGCGATCGTGATGATGGACAACACCTGGGCGACGCCGCTCTACTTCCGCCCGCTCGACCACGGCGTCGACATCTCGATCCATGCGGCGACGAAATATCCGGCCGGCCATTCCGACGTGCTGCTCGGCACGGCGTCGGCCAACAAGGCCTGCTGGAAACAGCTTTGCGAGACATTTTACACGATGGGCTGCTGCGCCGGGCCGGACGACGTCTATCAGGTGCTGCGCGGCCTGCGCACCATGGGTGTGCGCCTCGACCACCATCAGCGCAGCGCTCTGGCGATCGCCGGCTGGCTGGAGGGCCAGCCGGGCGTGGCGCGGGTGCTGCATCCAGCGCTTGCCAGCCATCCCGACCACGATCTCTGGAAGCGCGACTTCTGCGGCTCGAGCGGCATTTTTTCGATCGTACTCAAGGGCGGCGGCCAGAAACAGCAGCATGCCTTCCTCGACGCGCTCAGGATATTCGGCCTCGGCTATTCCTGGGGCGGCTATGAGAGCCTTGCGGTGCCGGTCTTCCTCGGCGACCGCGTCGTCGCCAAGGGGTCTTATGACGGCCCGCTCATCCGCCTGCAGATCGGGCTCGAGGATGTCGAGGACCTCACAGCCGATCTGGCGCGCGGCCTCGCCGCGGCGGCCGCTTAAGGCTTGCCAAGCTGATTCGAAAAAGTTGCTGACGGCTTCACCGTGATCGAACCCTGCCAGTCAGCAACCGTCGCTCGGGTGTCGGCGGACAATCTGTGCTAAAATAGCGCTATGAAAGCCTGGCTGGAAGCCGCAAAGCGCTGGGCGCGCGACATCAAGCTTGATGTCGTCGCCCTGTGGCTCGCCGCGCGCGACCCTCGGGTGCCCTGGTTTGCGAAGTTCGTTGCCGGGATCGTGGCCGCCTATGCGCTTTCCCCCATCGACCTCATCCCCGACTTCATTCCGGTGCTCGGCTATATCGACGATCTGATCATCGTTCCGCTCGGCGTAGTCCTGGCCATCAGGCTTGTTGCGCCGTCGCTGATGGCCGAATTTAGGGCGCGGGCTGCCGCGCTCGAAAAACAGCCGCAAAGCAGGATGGGGATGTTCATTGTCGTGGCGCTCTGGCTGGCTTTGGCAGCTTTGCTGATCTGGGCGTTCTGGCCCACGCACGCCAAATAGTCCGACCAGGCCTGCACCTGAAGCAGCCTTGCCTGCTGCTAAAACCCTAGCGCCAGCCACGCCGTCCCGGCAAGCAGCGTAACCAGCGTCAGCGGCAGCCCGACCTTGAAGAAGGCGGCGAACGACAGAGGTGTGCCGGAGACCCGTGCGTACTCGGCGACGATCAGATTGGCGACTGAACCGAGCAAATTGCCGGCCAGTGTCGAGCTCATCGCGACGACCAGCCAGGCGCGCTCAGGGTCGTCCAGGCCGGGTATGAACGGCCGCAGCGCCAGCACGGCCGGGACATTGCTCATGATGTTGGACAGCACCGCGGTGAAGCCGGACAGCCGCCAGACGTCGTCCAGCCCGAGGGTTTTTGCCGAGGCTATGATGTCGGGCGTGAGCAGCGTCTTCTCGGCGCCGGCGACGACGATGAACAGGCCGGCGAACATGAACAGCAACGGCCCGTCGATCTCGCGGTAGATGGGCGCCGGCTTTATGGCACGGGTCACGAGAAGAATGGCGCCGCCGATGAGCGCCGCCTTGGCGACCGGAACGCCGGCAAAGAAGGCGATCGCCAGTCCGATGCAGACGACCACCGCCTTGAGTACCTGGCCCGGCAACATGCGGCCGCGATAGACTTCGGGGCTGAGTTCGGCCTTGCGCGCGAACTCGGCGCGATAGACGATGCGCACGATGACGACGACGGCGACGAGGCCGAACAGCGCGACCGGCGCCAGGGCCGCCGAAAAGGCCGGATAGGAAATCCCCGACAGCGCGCCGATGACCATATTCTGCGGGTTGCCGGTGATGGTGGCGACACTGCCGCAATTCGACGCCGTAGCGGTGGCGATCAGATAGGGGACAGGGTTTCGGTTGATGACGCGGGTGACGTGGACGACGATCGGCGCCATGACCAGGCAGATCGCGTCGTTGACCAGAAACGCCGACAGCACCCCGGTCAGCAGCGTCACCATCGCCAGCAGCATGAACGGCGCATGCGCATGCTCGATGGCAATGGCGCCGAGCGCACGGAAGGCGCCCGAGACCTTCAGATGCGCCACGACGATCATCATGCCGAGCAACAGCGTGATGGTGTCGAAACTGATGGCGCGGTATGCGTCCTCCAGGCTGAGTGCGCCGATGGCGATCATCGCCGCACCGCCGAGCAGCGCGATGCCTGCCCGGTCGAGGCGCAGGCCGGGGAACCTGCCGACGGCGACGCCGGCATAGGTCAGGATCAGGATCAGCAGTGCCGCCGCGCCCATCAAAGTCATTCGTGGAAAAGCCCCGTTCAGATCCGCCCTGCCCCAGGCCCTAAGGGCAGCCGGCGCAAGCTGTGATTCCTGCCGCCATACTCACCCTAGCTCAATCCGATCGAGCAAGCCTTTTGGCAACATCAAACATTTATGTGACGCGCACGCCGTCGAACCATTGGACTGGCGCACCATCGGCCAACAGACAATCACACCGGCAGAATATCTCGTAAAACGTCGGGTGTAGGGTTCCGTCAAAAGATGAAAGGCTTGGAAGATGCCCAAGCTCATTGAAATCGTGGGCTCTATCATGCCCTGAACACTCGGCTGACGCGGGGAACAAGCAGCCGATTGCGGAGTTGGAACGGCGGTAGAGGTTTGCCGGTATGAGACCCACTCCCGTGCTGCAGTACATTTATAGGATAATTGCTCGCGACGTTTTTCTCGTGCTTGCGCGTGACCCTCTTTGCGCGGCGTGGCCGCAATGACGCAGCGCGATCGTAACGCCACTTCACCACGGGAAGACAAGAAGGACGGCATAGGGCGAGCACTTGGACTCGGCCTTATCACCGGCGCCGCCGACGACGATTGCTCGGCGATCGGCACCTATGCAAGTGCCGGCGCGCGCTTTGGCCCGGACCTGCTTTGGACCGCTCCTGTAACGCTGCCGATGATGTACACGGTCGTGTATCTCTCGTCGAAGCTTGGACAGGTTTCGGGCCGCGGCCTCTTTCATGCGATCAAGAACTTCTATCCCCGATGGCTGCTCTGGGCTGTCCTGGTGGGCGTGCTGATCGGCAACACGATCGAAGCAGCCGCCGATCTCGGCGGCATGGCTGCATCCATCAACATCTTCCTTCCTGTTCCGATTCCCCTCATTGTGGTTGTAGTCGCGGCCGCTATCTTTGCTCTCCAGCTTTGGGGCTCTTACACGCTCATACGCAACATCTTCCGCTGGCTCGCGCTGGCCCTGCTTGCCTATGTCGGCTCGGCCATCCTGGCGAAGCCGGATGCGGCAGCCGTGCTGTGGGGAACCCTTGTTCCAAAAATCCAGTTCAGCCGCGAGTTCCTGTCCATTCTGGTGGCCATCATCGGCACCACCCTTTCAGCCTATCTCTACACCTGGCAGTCGAATGAGGAGGTGGAGGAAGAGATTGCCGAGGGGAGAACGACGCTGAGGAAGCGCAAGGGTGCCACCGACGGTGAACTGCGCCGCTCCCGCCGCGATATCCTGATCGGCATGATTTTTTCCAACCTCATCATGTACTTTATCATCCTGTCGACAGGGTCTACGCTCTATGAAGCCGGCGAGCACGACGTCGAGACCGCCGCTCAAGCAGCCGAAGCTCTCAAGCCGCTCGCTGGTGCAGCCGCTGGCGTACTGTTCGCGGCCGGCGTGATCGGGGTCGGGTTCCTTGCCGTTCCGGTCATGACGACAGGTGCCGCATACGATCTGGCGCAGGCGGTTGGATGGGAGCACAGCCTTCATGCCAAGCCGCGTGAGGCGCCAAAGTTCTATATCGCGATCGGCGCCTTCACGCTGATTGCTGTTGGCCTGAATTTCCTGGGTTTCAACCCAATGAAGGCGCTCGTCTGGTCCGGTATCGTGCAGGGCTTTTCCACGCCGCCACTGCTTCTTCTTATCATGCTGATGACGAACAACCCGCGGATCATGGGAGACAAGGTCAACAGCCGGACAACCAACGCCCTGGGATGGGCTACTACGATCGCAATCTTTTCCGCCTCTTTGGGGCTGGTGGCGACCTGGTTTATCTAGGTCACCATGACGCTCGCGCTCGAGTCCGGCAATTCGAGCTCACTTTCAATGAAGGAGTTGGCAATGAAGGAGTTGGTCTGCACATCTGCCGCAGCTACCGCGCTCCCGGCGGCATGGCCAAGTGCGCGTGCTTCTGGAAGATCGCAATCTTGTCGGGATAGGTAATCCGGATCTCGCGTCCGCAGCCCTCGCACTTGTAATGGGAAACGACCTGAAACCAGCGGCCGTTCTTGATGACGGTGAAGTTGCACTGCGGGCATTGGAAAGTCAGGCCAACAGAGAATAGGCTGGGAGACAGGGACATTGCAGCACTTCTTGTCAGTCTGGCGGATCGACGACGAAGGATGCGGCAATCAAATCGTCGGCATCGATTCTGCCCTTGCCGTCCTCCAGGACTGCTGCGACCTTTCGAAAGGTCTTCAGTTCGTTTTCGGTAATCCGGGCGCCGCGCATCCTCTCAGCGAGGTCAGCCACGCGTATTCGCAGCGCCTGCGACGCTCCAATCTCACGGTTCGACATGGTGATCACATTCCTCGTCGCTCGACTTCCCGCCGCACCTTTCGGCACGGCGGGTCCAGTCGCTTAGCTCATTCGATAACTTTGATGATCTTGCGCGTGCCCGGGTCAACCACAACGGTCCGGTTGTCGACCACCACGTAACGGTATTTTGTGTCGGGGACTTCATGAAGTTCGACGGTTTCGGGCAAGGTTGAGCCGATATTGAGCTCCACTCCAGGGATTTTCACCGATGCCAGCGGCTGCTTTTTGACATACTCCCTGATGACGGTCTCCTGTTCAGGCTCGATGACTACGTCCTGAGCGGCAGCGGCGCCGATACCGGCCAGCAACAGAAACCCAGCGGCTGCAGTGGAAAGACGCATACTCATAAGTGCCTCCTTGATGTGAGCTCTATTGCGCTGAACGGCATCGTCTTCGCGCCAGGCTCACCAAACCTCAGGCAGCCGCAAACGTTCCTTGGTTGGGCTTCGGTCTGATTCGAGACGGGACCTAAGTCTCACCTGTTTTCGCGTAATAGCCCGGACACCGCGCCACCCGGCACTGCGGCTGCTCGTAGCAGTCGCTTGCTGTGAGCTCACGCAAGGAGCCGATGGAAAATGGCGTCCACCAAGCCCGCTGGTTACTCGCTGCGGTCTTCGCCGTCTCCATCTCGTTCCTTGGCGAACGGTCGGTGGCCAGGGAAGCCGGACTTTGACGATTGGACCAAGAATGAATTGAGATCTGCGCAGCTACGTCCCTTCCTGCGCTGATACGGACTACCCGCCATTCCTCAATTTTGTTGGCGGGTGGTCCACAATCACGACTGGCCAACTCCGCCCGGGCGAGGCCTGTCAGCGGTTCGAAGGTCGCGCGGCAGCATCACTTCACATCAGGTCTTCGGCAACCCCGTCGAATTTCCTGAGGCCCGCGCTTGGAGGCTTTTGCTCAAGAAGGCATTGTTCAGATGCGGCCGCCTCGAAAGCGGCGAACGCAGCTTGGTGACTGCAATGTCCGGCCAGGCATTCCTCGATCATTCGGATTGCTTCAAGTCGGGACGGCTTGTCCATGGATGGCCATGGTTGTTGCAGCGCTTTCGCAGCGTCGGCTATCGACGCGATCGCCATCGCTTTGCCATTCAAGGTGATTGAAATCGGGGTGAACGCCGTCATTTTTAAAGCTCGCCGGGATTGAAAGCGGCTAAACGCAAAGACAAGGCAGTGGTTGCATGGTTGTGAATTCAGAGCGCCGCTGTCCGAAACGATCGAGGCTGAACACGCACGTCCGATAGCCTTGATCGTTTCGGCGGCGCCCGCGCTGAAGTCCTGCCTGGATTCGACCGGGAAGCCCCATCGTCCTTAACCGAACTGAAAACCAGCCCAGCAGCAAATACCGTGGAACCTTTCAAAGCCGCATGCCTTGTCCGTTCTTCATGGAAGGAGGTGCGAAATGAGCCTTGACATAGGAAAAGTCGCCATAGCCTTGCTTGGCCTGCTTGCCTACAAGAATAGGGACAAGATCGGCGAGTTAATCGCCGGTAGGAACTCGACAGATGCCAAAAACGCTGGCTCCACCGGCGGGCTCGGCGACATCCTGGAGCGTCTCAAGAATGCGGGTGCGGGCGATCAAGTCGATTCTTGGGTTGGTACAGGATCGAATCGCCCCGTTCAGCGCGACCAAGTCGAGAAAGCGATCGACCCGCAAACGTTGAGCGATCTCGCCGAGCAAACCGGATTGTCCCGCGAGGAACTTCTCGACCGGCTCACAAGTGAACTGCCCGACGCAGTGGACAAGCTTACTCCCGACGGCCAGATGCCTGTGAGTAAAGGTCCAAATCTCCTCGACGAGGCACCTGGAGCTAGTCGCACTTAGCACCAAGCTGAAAAATCAAAGCCCGCGCCTCCGGGCGAGGACGCGGGCCGATCAGCGCATCGCCGATCCTATGTCTCCGGGCTGGACACAGAAAATGCTGGCGATCCCGACAGGATTCGAACCTGTGACCATCGGCTTAGAAGGCCGGTGCTCTATCCAGCTGAGCTACGGGACCGCTGGCCGACGCCAAGGGCCGGCTAATTTATGCGCTGGGACGGCTGCCCGGCATTTGCCGGTCAATGCGTCCAGGGCGTCCTGCGGTCATAGCGGAAATTCTCCGCATAGGAAATCTGGCGGCGCTTGGATTCCTTCGGCTCCTCGACGCGATAGGCCAGCCCCTCTTTCTCCGCATAGGCCACCGCCTCTTCCCTTGTGTCGAAGGTGAGCCTGATCTGGCTCCGCATGTCACCTGACGTGGTGTAGCCCATCAGCGGATCGATTTTCTTGCGCATCTCGGGATCGAATTCCAGCACCCAGTGGCCGGTCTTGGCCTTGCCGGACTGCATCGCGGTTTTGGCTGGGCTGAAAATGCGCGCGGACATGAACACCTCGTTGCTACGTGCAAGCGGCACCGCCGCTGTATTCCCGTCATTACTGCGCAATGCTGCCGGCGGCAAGGCCGAGCCTGCCGTACCCCTTCACGGCGGGCCACCGACGATGATCGCGCGAGGTGACGGCCGTGGACAGGACGACCGAGATCGCGCCGGGCGTTTTCTTCCCGGCGGAGACGTTTTATCCGGGTTAACGGCAGCGTGCCGCTGGACAGCAACCTGGGTGCCTGAGGTGGCGCTGCCGCGAAACCGTTGCGCCGGCCGGCATTTCCGACTCCGCTCTCGATCCGGGCCTGCCGTTTGTTGCGTTTTCGTCTTTTAGGGGTTGCGCAGCCAAGCCCGTAACCCTATACGCCGCCAAGGACTCGGAGTGTAGCGCAGCCTGGTAGCGCATCTGGTTTGGGACCAGAGGGTCGGGAGTTCGAATCTCTCCACTCCGACCATCCATTCACCGGAAATCACCGGCCGTGCTGCCGGCGCACCTGCGCCGGACAGCATCTGCGACTGACGAAGCACCCAAGCGACCAACGGGCAGCCCGGACTTCCCGGAGTGCCCGCCTGAAGCTTGCGAAGCGTCAGCCCTGGATGAACGCCAGGAGATCCGGATTGATGATCTCCGGGTGGGTGGTGCACATGCCGTGCGGCAGGCCCTTGTAGACCTTGAGCGTGCCGTGCCTCACCAACTCGGCGGCAAGCAGGGCTGAGTCGGCAATCGGCACGATCTGGTCGTCGTCGCCGTGCATGATCAGGACAGGCACGTCGATCTTCCCCAAGTCTTCCGTGAAGTCGGTCTCGGAAAAAGCTTTGATACAGTCGTAGTGAGCCTTGGCTCCGCCCATCATGCCCTGGCGCCACCAATTGTCGACGGCGCCTTGCGAGACCTTGGCGCCCTCGCGATTGAAGCCATAGAACGGGCCGGCCGGCACATCCCTGTAGAACTGGGCGCGGTTGGCGACCAGAGCGGCACGGAAGCCGTCGAAGACCTCGATCGGCAGGCCGCCGGGGTTGTTGTCGGTCTTGAGCATGATCGGCGGCACCGCGCCGATCAGCACCGCCTTGGCGACGCGTCCTTCGCCACCGTAGCGGGCCACGTAACGCGCCACCTCGCCGCCGCCGGTCGAATGGCCGATATGGACGGCGCCCTTGAGATCAAGATGGGCGACCAGGGCCGCGACATCGGCGGCATAGGTGTCCATCTCGTTGCCGGTCGCCGTCTGTGTCGAGCGACCGTGCCCGCGCCGGTCATGCGCGATGACGCGATAGCCCTTGTCGAGGAAGAACAGCATCTGGTTGTCCCAGTCGTCGGCGCTGAGCGGCCAGCCGTGATGGAACACGATTGGCTGGCCTGTGCCCCAATCCTTGTAAAAAATCTCGGTGCCGTCCTCGGTGGTGAATGTGCTCATCGTCTTACTCCTTGCTGCAATTGGCTGAATTGGTGGGGAAGGTTCGTTCCTTCTGTGGACAACCTATTGCAACCGAGTCATGGTGAGAATTGGCAAAACAGACAATGAACGTGGCAAAACTGACAGGTGATTGCGCTGTCTGACCGGGTTGAAATCGGGCTTGTTGTGTATCCCGGCGTTCAGCAAGCGGCAGTTCTCGGTCTGACCGACCTGTTTCAGCTGGCCAACCGGCTGGCTGCCGACCGGTCGCCGGACGGGCTGAGGCTTCGCGTCAGCCATTGGCAGTGGCAGGAGGCGAGCCAAACCGTCATCCGCAGCTTCGACAGCGAGCCCGGCCTCGGCCATGGACCTGCCATGGTCATCTTGCCTCCGACCCTGGGTGATCCGATCCCTCGCGAGACGGCCGCGCCCTACGCCGACTGGCTCAGGGCCCGCCACGCTGCCGGCGCGACGCTCGGCTCGGTCTGCGCCGGCGCCTTCGTGCTTGCCGAGGCTGGCCTGCTATCCGGTCGTGCGGCGACCACGCACTGGGCCTATCGCGACGCGCTGGCGATGCGCTTTCCCGACATCGTGCTGGATGCCGACAAGCTGGTCATCGACGACGGCGACATCATCACCGCCGGCGGCTATATGGCCTGGACCGACCTCGGCCTGAAACTCGTCGACAGGGTGCTTGGGCCAACCGTCATGATGGACACCGCCCGTTTCATGCTGGTCGATCCGCCGGGACGCGAGCAACGCTTCTACAGCCCCTTTGCTCCCAGGCTGAACCATGGCGACGAGGCCATCCTCAAGGTGCAGCACTGGCTCCAGGCGAGAGGCGCGCGCGCTGTGACGCTTGCCACCATGGCGGAGCATGCGGCCCTGGAGGAGCGGACTTTTTTGCGCCGCTTTCGCAACGCCACCGGCCTCAAGCCGACCGAGTATTGCCAGCACCTGCGCGTCGGCAAGGCGCGTGAGATGCTGCAAGCGACAACCCGATCCATCGACCAGATCGCCTGGGATGTCGGCTATGACGATCCCGGCTCCTTCCGCAAAGTGTTCGCCAGGATAACCGGCCTGGCGCCGGGCGACTACCGCAGGCGCTTCGGCGCGGAACGAGCGGCCCTTCCCGGCGGCGGGAGCTGAGTTGTGACAGTTGGGTTGTGACGAGTTTCGACCGGACCGACTCGACCGGGCAGCAAAACAGGATTGCACCCGAAGCGCCGCATTTGAATGGATTCATGCGACGCGCTTTAGGTCCTTGCGCCGCGCCGCGATGCAGGCATCAGCTTTTCCGGTTCGTCAAGAACGATTCGCCATCAGCGCCGAGGTATCGACCACGACCATTCGGGCTGGCCATCATCGCCGTAGAGGATATCCTGGCTTCGCGCGGCGGATGGCCCGGCCTTCGCCCTCGCGGCGCCGGATGCCCGCATCGCCTCCAGCAATGCCCGGCGGCTTTTCCTGTCCGGCACTGCCTTGACCGGAACCAAGCGCACGGCCGCATGACCATGACGGGTTAGGATGATTTCGTCACCTGCCTCGGCCCAACGCACCAATTCGGTCAGCTGTCCCTTGGCGTCTGTAACGGATACCTGCATCTGCCCTCCTCTATGGACCATCTCCTGGCCCATATTTGCAATGAGAATAGACCATTCAACGGTGATCATAACGGCCAAGACGGCGCGGGACTGCTATTATCCATGGCGCGGTTGCCAGTTCCGAATACGCCACTGGCGACCCCTCGTTGAAGGCAAACTCGCCGGGAAGAGAACCCCAACCGCCCATCTCCCGGCGAGCCTACAACCTGATTTGATACGCATCAGGACCGGGGTTAGCCGGCAAGCTGGAAGATGCAAAGCAGATGCCAGTCAACGTTTCCCGAAATGGGACACCGGCCGGAGCTTCTTTCCTTCTCCCCTTGTGGGAGAAGGTGGCCGAGCGAAGCTCGGTCTAATGAGGGGTGTTCCAGCTTGGCGGACACCCTCGCCCAAATCGGGCGCACTGCGACAGGATCGCCAGCGCCTCATTTCTTCCAGCACCCCTCATCCGGCCGCTTCGCGTCCACCTTCTCCCACAAGGGGAGAAGGGAAGTTCTCCCACCGCCTAAATCTCGAACTCGCCCTGCCCCTCATCCATGGCGCTGACGGTTTCGGCGGCGAGCGCCCTCGTGATCGGCGTCTTGCGTTCCAGTGCCGTGCGGTCGAGCCGTTCGACCACGCGCATCGCGGTGGCCAGCGAGCGCTCGATGCGGCGCACCAGATATTGCACGACATGCGGCTCGACCTCGACCTGGCGGTCGGCGAACAGTTTGGTGATGACACCGGCCAGCAAGAGATCGTCGGGCTCGTGGATCTCGACCATCGCCGCCGCCTTCAGCCGCGATGCGAGGTCGGGGAGCCTGACACCCCAGGCGGACGGAAAGCGCCGCGCGGTCAAGAGCAAGGTCGAGCCGGCCGCGCGCACCGCGTTGATCAGATGGAACAGCCCCTCTTCATCGACCGGACCGGCATCGACATCGTCGATCAGGGCCGGCCGCGCGCCGAGGCTTGCCATGCAGTCGCCGATCCGCCCGGCGTCGACCTTCACTGCGCCGGCGCGGGCGCGCCAGATCGACGCCAGATGGGTTTTTCCACAGCCTGCGGGGCCGGCGAGCACGACCACCGGCGACGGCCAGTCCGGCCAGCGATCGACAAGCGCCACCGCCTGGCTGTTGGTGCCTGAGACAACGAGTTCGTCGCGCGAATAGCCGGTGCCGTGGCCGAGATCGAGCGGTAACTGGCGCGGCGGGTCGATCTTGTTGTCCGGCATCTGGCTCAACTGCGCGGCCCACCGCTCCCGCGGCGACGCGCCGGCAGCGGCGGCACAGGTTCGGTGTTGTGGCCCTTGTAGAGCGGCGACTCGAGATAGCGGGCGATGGCAAAGCGCACCAGGACGGCAACGGCGGCCGAGGCCGGCACGGCGATCAGCAGGCCGACGAAGCCGAACAGCGCGCCGAAGGCAAACAGCGAAAACATCAGCCACACCGGATGCAGGCCGACGCTTTTTCCCACCAGCCTCGGCTGCAGGATGTTGCCCTCGATGAACTGGCCGACGAAGAACACGCCGGCCACCGCCGCGACCATGGTCCAGTCCGGCCAGAACTGGACGAAGGCGACGCCGACGGCCAGCACCAGCCCGGTCAGCGAGCCGACATAGGGGATGAAGGAGATCAGACCGGCGAACAGGCCGATGAGGATGCCGAAATTCAGACCGGTCAGCGTCAGCCCGGTGGCGTACATGGCACCCAGTACCAGGCACAGCGTGCCCTGACCGCGCACAAAGCCGGCGGTGGCGGTGTTGATGTCGTTGGCGATCGCCCTGACGGTCTGGACATAATCGCGCGGCACCCAGCTGTCGACAATCGTCACCATGCGATCCCAGTCGAGCAGCATGTAGAAGGCGACGACGGGCGTGACGACGAACAGGCTGACCACCGAGACCAGCGCCACGCCGGAACTCCAGATCGAGGTGAACACCGTGGTCAGCAGGCCGAAGCCGGAGGTCAGCAGCGAGTTCAACCCTTCGCGCAGGCCATTGGCGTCGACGCCGAATTGCTCTTCCAGCCATCTCGGATCGAAGCTGGTGATCAGGCTCTGCAGCCGGGTCAGGTATTCCGGCAGCTTGCTGGCAAAATCAGCCATCTGCGAAGCCAGCACCGGAATGAGGATGACGAAGGCCAGCACCAGAACGACGATGAAGGCAAACAGGATGACAATCGTCGCCATCAGCCTGGACAGGCCGAGCCGCTGCAGCCGGTCGGCGACCGGGTCGAGAAAGTAGGCGAGCACCATGCCGGCGACGAACGGCAGCAGGATGCCGCTGAAGACATAGAGGAAGACCGCGAGGATGATGGCGCTGATCAGCCAGAAGCGGATTTGGCGCCGAAACACGCCGGACGCGGCCGCATCGGCAGCGGCAGCTTCGGCTGCCGCGTCGATGTTCTGGTCAGGTATCCGGTTTGGAGCCTTCGCCATAGCCGCTCATATGCCTCAGCCAAGCCACGAGATAGGCCGCGGCCGAAGCCACGGTCAAGACCCCGGACAGCAATATGAGCGCCGGCCTGAGCGGATCGAGATCGATGGCGAGGGCCAGTTCGCCCAGCACCACCGCCGCCAGCCCGATCTGGACGGCGGTGTTGGCCTTCGACACGAACAGCGGCTTCATCTCGACCGGGTGGGCCATGACGGTGGACAAAACGACGGCGCAGACGATCAGCGCATCGCGCGACACCATGGTGACGACCAGCCACAGCGGCAATTCACCGATGAAACCCAGCACCACGAACACCGAGACCAGCAGCAATTTGTCGGCCATCGGATCGAGATAGGCGCCAAGCTGCGAAAACTGGTTGAAATGGCGGGCGATGAAGCCGTCGACGCCGTCGGAAATGCCGGCGATCAGGAAGCCGGCGAAAGCCCAGTCCCAGCGCCCCTGCAGCATGGCCAGCACCACGCCCGGCACCAGCACGAAACGCATGATCGTGATCATGTTGGGGATGGTCAAACGCATGTCCCGTCGCTTCTGTTTTGATGATACATGATAGAGATGAGAGGCTACGGCAAGTGAGAGCGACGCAGATGCTGCCAATCTCCGCTCGTGGGGAGAGATTGGCTATCTTCAAGGCCTTCGCCATCGCCAATGTTGGAGATTTGCCTGAGGCCTCTGTCCACGATTTTGTGATGCCGAAAATGCCTGAGCCAGCCGTTATCCTTGCGAGGCGCAGCCGTTCATGCGAAGAGCCCCGGAAAGCAGGAAAGAGTGATGAGCAAGCGCAAGAACGGGCTCACCTATGCCGAGGCGGGTGTCGACATCGATGCCGGCAACCTCATGGTCGAGAAGATCAAGCCGCTGGTGCGCGCGACGCGCCGGCCGGGCGCCGATGGCGAGATCGGCGGCTTCGGCGGCCTGTTCGACCTCAAGGCCGCCGGCTTCACCGACCCGGTGCTGGTCGCCGCCAATGACGGCGTCGGCACCAAGCTGAAGATCGCCATCGATGCCGGCAAACACGACACGATCGGCATCGACCTCGTCGCCATGTGCGTCAACGACATCGTCGTGCAGGGCGCCGAGCCATTGTTCTTCCTCGACTATTTCGCCACCGGCAAGCTCGACCCCGACCAGGGTGCGGCGATCGTCGGCGGCATCGCCGAGGGCTGCCGGCAGGCCCGATGCGCGCTGATCGGCGGCGAGACGGCGGAAATGCCCGGCATGTATCACGGCAACGACTACGACCTCGCCGGCTTTGCCGTGGGCGCGGCCGAACGCGGCCAGTTGCTGCCGACCGACGACATCGTCGAGGGCGACGTGCTGTTGGGGCTGGCCTCGTCGGGCGTGCATTCAAACGGCTTTTCGCTGGTCCGCCGCATCGTAGCCACCAGCGGCCTTGCGTGGACCGATCCAGCGCCCTTCAACGATGAAGCCACGCTGGCCGAGGCGCTGCTCGAGCCGACCCGTATCTACGTCAAGTCGATCCTCAAGGCGATCCGTAACACGCATGGCATCAAGGCGCTGGCCCATATCACCGGCGGCGGTTTCCCGGAAAACATCCCGCGCGTCCTGCCGAAGGATTTTTCGGCCGAACTCGACCTCGACGCCATCGAAGTGCCGGCGGTGTTCTCATGGCTGGCCAAGACCGGCGGCGTGGCGCCGGAAGAGATGATGCGCACCTTCAACTGCGGCGTCGGCATGATCCTCGCCGTCGCCTCCGGCCAGGCGGCACAGGTCGCGGCCGTGCTGCAGGAGGCCGGGGAGACGGTGACGCCGATTGGCCGCATCGTGCCGCGCCGCGACGCCGGCGTGATCTATCGGGGCGCGATCGGCCTATGAGTGCGCGCAAACGCACCGTGGTGCTGATTTCGGGACGCGGCTCCAACATGACGGCGCTGATCGCCGCGGCCAGCAACCCGGACTATCCGGCCGAGATCGTCGGCGTCATTTCCGACCGGGCCAATGCCGCCGGTCTCGGCATCGCGGCGGCGCGCGGCATCGCCACCAAGGTGATTTCGCGGGCCGACTATACCAGCAAGGAAGCGCATGACGGGGCGATCGACGCCGCACTTGTCTCGTTCGGCGCCGAGATCGTGGCGCTGGCCGGTTATATGCGCATTCTCGGCGTGCGCTTCGTCGAGAAATGGCTGGGCTGGATGATCAATATCCACCCTGCCCTGCTGCCCGCCTTCAAGGGGCTGGATACGCATGCGCGCGCCTTGCGCGCCGGCATACGCATCCATGGCTGCACGGTGCATTTCGTGACGCTGGACATGGATGACGGCCCGATCATCGCCCAGGCTGCCGTGCCGGTGATGGTCGGCGACAATGAGGACATGCTCGCCGCGCGCGTGCTGAAGGCCGAGCACCGGCTTTATCCGCTGGCGCTCGGGCTGGTCGCCGAAGGCAAGGCGCGGATGGAAGGCGGCCGCACCGTGCTTGCCCACTTCGCCGACGATGCCGACAACAGCACCTCCGTGATCATGGCGCCCGATCCGCTGCGCGAGGAAACCGACCTCGAGCATCTGGCGCGCATCACTCCCTGAGAACCATCCTTGCCAACATGGTAGCAAATGTTGCTACCATGTTGGCAAGGAGACAGGTTGATGGCGACAGTCGAAAAGGTCAGCGTGGCGCTTTCGCCGGAACTGCTGGACATGGTCAAGGGCGCGGTGGCCAGCGGGCAATACGGTTCGGCAAGCGAAGTGATCCGCGAGGCGCTCCGCGAATGGCGTCTTCGCCAGCCCTTGCGCGAGGCGGAAGCGGAACGGCTGCGGAAAGCCTGGACGGAAGGGCTGGGGAGCGGCCCGTTCGCGCCTTTCGACATCGAGGACATCAAACTGAAGGCGCACAGCCGGTTCAGCGACGCCAGCAAAAAACAGCGGAATGGCTGACGTCCTCATTGTCCGCAGCCCGGCCCGGAATCCGGCGCCAAAAACCCAACATCGGTGCCGAAGTGCGAGCATTGACGATCGGCAATTATCTCGTGCTTTATCGCCTGGCCGAACAGCGCGTCGAGATCGTGCGCGTGGTGCATGGCGCACGCGAAGTCTCAACGTTATTTTGACAGATGCAGACAGGCAAATGGATCTCTTCGACAGCGCTATGCGGGCAAAAGGTGATCTGGCCGGTGCCTTCGAGTATGATGAGGCGGACGATCCAACCAATGCCACGGCATACTTCTATCTGTATCGAATCGAGGACGGGCGAACAGGTTCTGTCATCGATGCAATTCACATTCGATCGGGCGATTGGGCCATTGCTGAAGCAGACATTTCGGTCAGGTGGGATAGGGATGAACGGCGCGTAGGTTTGTTCATCTTTGGTGCGCTTTGGGCGACCTTGATACCGCCATGGGCACAAAACATGGCGGCGGATATGGGAAAGACTTTCAGCCCGACATTCCTTGGTCTTAAATTGAACTCATGAAGCAACTCCTTGTTCTGCGTCACGCCAAGTCGAGCTGGGACGATCCAGACCTCATCGACTTCGACCGGCCGCTTTCAGGGCGCGGGCTGAAGGCCGCCCCGCTGGTCGGTCGCGAACTGGCCAGCCAGGGCTGGCTGCCCGATCTGGCGCTGGTATCGCCGGCGCTGCGCAGCCGCGACACATGGCGGCTGGTCTCGGCGGAACTGCCCGCGAAAACGCCGGCCAAATTCGTCCAGGCGCTCTACGAGGCCAGCGCGGCAGACGTTCTCGCCAAGGTCCGGCAGGCAAATGCGGCAACAATCAGCCTCTTGGTGCTGGGCCATAATCCCGGCCTGGAGGAATTCGCGCGCCGACTTGCCGGCGCCGGGTCGGATGCCGCGGCACTCAAAAAGCTTGAAGAAAAATTCCCGACAGCGGCTCTTGCCCGCTTCGTTTTCGACGGTGACTGGGCACGGCTGGCCCTCGGTGACGCGCGGCTGACGCACTGCGTTTGGCCGAAGGATCTGCGCTAAACGAGAGCTGTGACTTGATAAGCAAGAACGGCGGGCCAAGCCCGCCGCTCTTTGCGTTCCGCAGCTTGAGGATTTAGCGGCCCCAGTTGCCCCGGCCGGACTGAGGCACGACCGGTTCAGTCGTGCCGGGCTGGGTCGTCGCGTTGGTATTGACGGTATTGTGCTCCGCCGTAAACGGCTTGCGGATCGAGCCCGTGAACGTGTTGTCGATATTTCCAACAGCCGCATTGCCAACAGGCGCGGCCGGCTGATTGGCGCCGTCCGAACCATAGTGGTCGCTGCCGGCAAAGGCGCTGCCTGCGGCAATGAGGATGGCGGCAGCGGTGAGAGCAATCTTGGTCATTTCAGGTACTCCAGTACTTTCATACTTTCAGTGTTGTTGTCCGTCTGGTGGCGTGCCTTGGGAGGATTTCGCGTCGCTCGGACCACCCCGAGGTGGGCTGGCCCTGCAGCGGTTTCCAATCACAAAGATGTTCCGGCTACGCCCTGAACCGGGTGCTTGAAATCCGCCAAAAGGCTTCCTTCACCACAATCTTTGACTTGCTTCTCAATGCGTTAGGCGAATATTTCTGCCGCGTGGCCCGGCCATTCGCTGAGCCGACGTTCACTTGGTCTTGCACAATGCGTCAACAAAAACGAACCGATCGGTTCGATTTTCTGCACAGCTGAAATCGCAGATCTACCGGTTTTGCGCTGCCGCCCTAGACGTGCACGTCGCCAAAGGAGAGCTCGCCGTCGTCGCTGGCGGTCAGGAACGCCGTGACCAGCAGGCCGGCATAGAAGGCGGCGACCAGCACGACGATGACCAGGCCGGGAATGGGCCCCAGAGCAGCGCCGGCAACCGCCTCGCGCACCGAACTGACGAAGTCGATGCGGACACCTTCGGTTAGAAGACTGGGGGTCGACAGTTTCAGGATCCAGGCCAACAGCAGGATCAGCAGCATGTGGATGTAGTTTCGACGCAGACGGCGCGCCAACGCCGCTCGTTGCGAAATGAGGAATTTTGGAGTGCGCAGACTTTCGCCGACGACCAACAGCCAATCTGACGCGAAGTCCGGCTGCGGCGAGAATATCTGCGCGAAATAGTGCCGTTCGAACTGGCGCACTCGGGCCCGGTAAACGTCGAAGAAGCGATATCGCCGCGCTTCTATCCACAGCAGCAACAGGACAAGCAGCATGGCAAAAAGCAGTACGCCGTGATGCGCGCTGGCCGTCGAAAGCGAGATGGACAACATTGCCGCGACGACCGTTATCGCCCAATTGCTCGTCCGGTCGAGGCGGTCGCGCCACCCCGTCATGCGCAGAATCTCGGCGCGATGAAAATGCGCCATCGTGGTCACGAGTTCGCCGGGCGAAAGCGTCCTTCCAACGGGGGCCGGCGCTGCCAACGCTTCTGCCATCACCATGTCTCCACCGCCACGCAAAAACGGCTGGTTGGGCATATCGTTCCGACGCTTCACTTTGCCGGGCGCAGCCACACCTTGTTGTCGTGGAACGCCGCACCGCCATAGGGCGCCGGCGCGTCGGCGCCGGTCAGGACGTTGATGCCCTCGCCGCGCTCGTGGGCGCTGTTGGGCCAGATGCCTTCGGCCACCACGACACCGCGCTTGAGGCCGTCGAACAATCTTGCGTGCAGCACAACTTCGCCGCGCGCATTGCCGATCTCGACGCGGTCGCCATTGGCCAGCCCATAGGCTGCCGCATCGCCCGGATGCAAAAGCAGTTCCGGCCGGCCCTCCTTGGCCATCGACACCGGCGTCTCGGAAAAAGTCGAGTTGAGGAAATTGCGCGCCGGCGAGGTGGCCAGCCGGAACGGATGCGCAGCATCCGCCACCTCGATCAGATCGACGTGGTCGGGAAATTCCGGCAGGCTTGCCACCGGCCCGAACAGGCCCATGCATTTCGGCGGCCGGTTGGGCGCCGCCTGCCCGGTCCAGTCGGCGCGAAAGCGGAATTTTCCGTCCGCGTGGCCGAAGCCGTCGATAAAATGCGCCGCTTCGAAAGCCGGCTGCAAATCGAGCCACTTTTGTTCCTTGAGGCTCGAAAAACTGCCCAGCCCGCGCTTGCCCAAAATGATGTCGATATGCTGCTGCTCGGTCATGCCGAAGCCAGGCCTGTCGCCAACACCGAGCCTTTTGCCGAGTTCCTCGATGACGAAATGGTTGCTGCGCGGCCCTTCCGGCGGGTCGATCAACTTCGGCCCGAGCGTGATGTGCTGATTGCCGCCGCCCTTGTAGATATCGTCATGCTCTAGAAACATCGTCGCCGGCAGCACGACATCTCCGAGTTTTGCGGTGTCGGTCATGAACTGTTCGTGCACGCAGGAAAACAGGTCGTCGCGCAAAAAACCCTGCTTCACCAGCCGCTGCTCCGGCGCGACATTGACCGGATTGGTGTTTTGGATCAGCAGCGCCGTCACCGGCGGGCCGCCATAGAGCGCATCCTCAGCGCCGGTCAGCACCGGGCCGATGCGCGAATGGTCGAGATGGCGGATCGCCGGGTCGCGCATCCGCGTGCCTTCCAGCAGTTCCTGGTTCAGTTTGAAGATGCCCGAATTGGAATGGAAGGCGCCGCCGCCCTCATATTGCCAGCAGCCCGTGACCGCGGCGATCGAGGCGGCGGCATGCATGTTGACCGAGCCGTTGCGCTGCCGCGAAAAACCGTAGCCGAGGCGGAAATAGGTTTTCTTGGTCGTGCCGACGAGACGGGCGAAGGCCTCGATGTCATCGACGGAAAGCCCGGTGATATCAGCCGCCCATTGCGGCGTCCTCGTCTGAAGATGCGCTTCCAGACCGTGCGGATCGTCGGTGTATTTTTCCAGATAGGCGCGGTCGGCCATGCCGTCACGGAACAGTACATGCATCACCGCGCAGGCCAGCGCACCGTCGGTGCCGGGCTTCAGCACCAGGCCGAGATCGGCCTGCTTCATCGTCGCGTTCTCGTAGACGTCGATGACGACGATTTTGGCGCCGCGTTCCTTGCGCGCCTTGATCGCGTGGGTCATGACGTTGACTTGGGTGACCACGGCATTGGTGCCCCAGACCACCACGCAGTCGGACTTGGCCATCTCGCGCGGGTCGGGACCGCGCAGCGCGCCGGCCCCCATCATCCAGCCGGTCCAGGCCAGATTGGTGCAGATCGAACCGAAGAAGCCGGAATACTTTTTCGCGTGGCGCAGCCGCTCGATGCCGTCGCGCTGCACCAGTCCCATCGTGCCGGCATAGTAATAGGGCCAGACCGTCTCCGAGCCGTATCTTGCCTCGGCCGCGATGAGTTTTTCGGCGACCAGGTCGAGTGCGGCCTCCCAGCTCGCGTCCTTCCAAAGGCCCTCACCCTTGGCGCCCGCCCGGATCAGCGGCTTCAGCAAGCGGTCGGGATGATGGACGCGGTCGGCATAACGGGCGACCTTGGCGCAAATGACGCCAGCCGTGTAGCTGTTGGCCTTGGCGCCATGGACGCGGCCGATGCGCTTGCTGTCGAGCAGCTCGACCTCGAGCGCGCAGGTCGACGGGCAATCATGCGGACAGGCCGAATGGCCGATCCTGAGCTTGGCGTGCTGATTCATGGGGCGAGATTAGCGGGTTGTAAGGACCGCGTGTAGGGCCAGATCGCGTCTTCCCTTCTCCCCTTGTGGGAGAAGGTGGATCGGCGCGCAGCGCCGAGACGGATGAGGGGTGTTGGACGGAATACGGCGATGCCAAGCTGGAGCACCCCTCATCCGACCGCTTCGCGGCCACCTTCTCCCACAAGGGGAGAAGGCAGAGGGGCGTCGCGCTACTCAGCCGTGCCTTCCTCATACTCTGCCGACATCGACAGCCATTTTTCCTCATGGGCGGCCAGTGTCTGGGCCAGTTGCGAGCGCTCCTTGGCCAGCCGTGTCGCCGTCGACGGGTCCTTTTCGTAGACCGCCGGATTGGCGAGTTCGTCCTCGATCAAGTCGATGCGCTTGCGGATGCGGTCCATCAGCGCTTCGGTGGCGCGGATCTCCTTGGCCAGCGGCTCGAAGGCGGCGCGGCGCGCGGCCGCGTCACGACGGCGGTCGGCCTTCGAGGCTTTTTCGGCCTCGCGCTTGCCGCGGCGGTCGCCGGACACGCCGGTGACCAGCGTCTTGTAGTCATCGAGATCGCCGTCATAGGGGTTGACCGTCCCGTCCTTGACCAGCCACAGCCGGTCGGCCGTCGCCTCGAGCAGGTGGCGGTCGTGCGAGATCAGGATGACGGCGCCGGGAAACTCGTTCAGCGCATGGATCAACGATTCGCGGCTGTCGATATCGAGATGGTTGGTCGGTTCGTCGAGGATGAACAGGTTTGGCCCCTCGAACGCCGACAGGCCCATCAACAGCCGCGCCTTCTCGCCGCCCGACAGGTCCCTGGCGGCGGTGTTCATCTTCTCGGTGGTCAGTCCGAACTGGGCGACGCGGCCGCGCACTTTCGATTCCGGTGCTTCCGGCATCAGCCGGCGGACATGCTCATAGGCGTTTTCACTCGGTCGGAGATCGTCGAGCTGATGCTGGGCAAAGATCGCCACCTTCAGGCCGGGCGCCACCGTCATAGTGCCGGTCTCCTGCTTCAGGCGGCCGGACAGCAATTTGGCGAACGTCGACTTGCCGTTGCCGTTGGCGCCGAGCAGCGCGATACGGTCGTCGGCATCGATGCGCAGCGTCATCTTCTTCAGGATCGGCTCACCCTCGACATAGCCGACATTGACGTTGTTGAGCGCAATGATCGGCGAGGCCACCGTCTTCATCGGCTCGGGAAAGGAGAACGGCCGCACGTTGTCGTTCACAATCGCGGCGATCGGCTTCATCTTCTCCAGCGCCTTGATGCGCGACTGCGCCTGTCTCGCCTTGGAAGCCTTGGCGCGGAAGCGCTCGACGAAGGACTCCATGTGCTTGCGTGCGGCTTCCTGCTTGACCCTGCCCTTCTCCTGCAATTCGCGCTGCTCGGTGAATTGGCGCTCGAACTGGTCGTAGCCGCCGCGCCAAAAGGTCAGCTTCTTCTGGTCGAGATGGACGATCGAGTTGACGGCGCGGTTGAGCAGGTCGCGGTCATGCGAGATCAGCAGCACTGTGTGCGGATATTTCGACACGTAGTTTTCCAGCCACAGCGTGCCTTCGAGGTCGAGATAGTTGGTCGGCTCGTCGAGCAGCAGCAGATCGGGCTCGGCAAACAGCACCGCCGCGAGTGCGACGCGCATGCGCCAGCCGCCGGAGAACGACGAGGCCGGCCGCCGCTGGGCATCGTCGTCGAAGCCGAGGCCGGCGAGGATGGTGGCGGCACGCGACTCGGCCGAATGGGCGTCGATATCGGCCAGCCGCATGTGGATGTCGGCGATGCGGTGCGGATCGGTCGCCGTCGTTTCCTCATCGAGCAACGCGGAGCGTTCGAGGTCGGCCTTGAGCACGATCTCGATCAGCGGCTCCTCGGTGCCTGGAGCCTCCTGCGCCACCTGGCCGATGCGCGTGTTCTTCGGCAGGCTAATCGAGCCGGTCTCGGAGGCGAGGTCGCCGGTGATCGCCTTGAACAAAGTGGTCTTGCCGGTGCCGTTGCGGCCGACAAGCCCGGCCTTGCTGCCAGCCGGCAAAGTCAGCGAGGCATGGTCAAGAAGCAGGCGTCCGGCCATGCGGAGCGAAAGGTCGTTGATGATCAGCATGGCCGCGCTTTTGCACGGGACGTCAGCGCTTCGCAAGACCTCGAGCACCGGTTGGCCGCATAAGGCATGAAAATGGCCGCCAGCGGCAGGTTGCCCGGTGCCGCGGGAGGAGAAAGAAGACGATTGATCCGATCGCCGGCCTCGCCGGATCAAAGGACCAGCTCCGGGCTGGGCCGGGAACCGGCTGCGATAGAGTGGCGCCTGGCGAGCAACGGCTTCTCGCAGTCGAAAACTGCGCATTTGTCAGTTAATTGCCGGTGCAAATCCGTCGTCGTCGGCTATGGCGTCATGACGCTAAGGCAAGACTCAGCTATGTCTAGGTGTGCGGCGGACCTGATACCCGCCTGGCCGGCGTCATCGCTCCCCTCCCAAGCGGCGCCGGCCATCTTTCCTGCAGGCTTCCATCACTGCGCAGGCGGCGTGGCGGGTTGATCATCGCCTGGCGTCGAGTTGGGCGCAGGGTCGACCTGCGGGTTTTGATCGGCGCCGGGAGCCTTTGTCGGTGGAATGTTGTTGTCGCAGGCCGCGACAGCCAGCGCTGCGGCCAAAACGAACCAGGTCGGGGCCAGCAAAGTTGGGAGCTTGTTCATCGCAACCTCCTGTCACCGGGCAAACGAAACGGTGCCGATTTGGTTGCACGCTCGGGCAAGAGCTTGGGGCGTTTTGGAACCCGGGGAACAAAACGAGAGAGGGGAACAAAACGCGGGCTCCTCGGTTGGTCCACACCAATGGAGAAAATCATGATCCGTCTGCTCATAGCCGGGGCCGCCGTCTATGTGGCCTACCGCATCGTCAGGGAAATCATCGACGAGGTGCCCGACGACTTCGATCCGCTGTTGCTGCCGCCTCCCGATGACCACAAGTCGCTGCCGCGGCAGTCAGCGGCGATGGGCGTGGAGCCGCAGCGCTAGTTTCGGTTCGTCGGTCGGGCGCCAGAGCATCGAACCCATCGGTCGCACGTACGAAAGCGTTGCGAACAAAGCAGAAACGATGCTTGATGGGCAATGAACCTCGCTGCCCGTGATTCGACCTTCCGGCCTGCCTACCTCGCGAAGCTGAATGCCGAGCAGTGCGTTGCCGTCGAGCATGGCGACGGCAAGGTCGCCGGGCCGCTGCTGGTGATCGCCGGGGCCGGCTCCGGCAAGACCAGCACGCTGGCGCATCGCGTCGCGCATCTGATCGTCAGGGGCGCCGACCCGAGGCGCATCCTTTTGATGACGTTTTCGCGTCGCGCCGCATCGGAATTGACCAAGCGGGTCGAGCGCATCGCCGGCGAGGTGCTCGGCCGCGACGCTTCCGTCATCACCGATGCTCTCACCTGGGCCGGCACGTTTCACGGCATCGGCGCCAGGCTGCTGCGCGACTATGCGCTGGAGATCGGCCTCGATCCGGCCTTCACCATCCATGACCGCGAGGATTCGGCCGACCTGATGAACCTCGCCCGGCACGAACTCGGCTTCTCGAAAACCGAAGGCCGTTTTCCGACCAAGGGCACCTGCCTGGCGATCTATTCGCGTGCCGTCAACGCGCAGGCGCCGCTCGGCGAAGTTTTGGGTTCGGTGTTCCCCTGGTGCGCGGGGTGGGCAGAACAGCTTAAGGCGCTGTTCGCCCGATATGTCGAGGCCAAGCAGACGCAGAACGTGCTCGATTACGACGACCTGCTGCTCTACTGGGCGCAAATGGCCGGCGAGCCGGAAATATCGGCGCATCTGGGTGGGCGTTTCGACCATGTGCTGGTCGACGAATACCAGGACACCAACCGGCTGCAGGCCTCGATCCTCGCGGCGCTCAAGCCGGACGGATCCGGTCTGACGGTGGTCGGCGACGATGCGCAGTCGATCTATTCGTTTCGCGCCGCCGAAGTGCGCAACATCCTCGACTTTCCAAAACAGTTCGCCCGGCCGGCCGAGATCGTCATGCTGGAGCGCAACTACCGCTCGACCGAGACCATCCTGGCCGCCGCCAATGCGGTGATCGGCGAGGCCTCGGAGCGCTTTACCAAGAACCTCTGGTCGGAGCGCAAATCGACCGAAAAGCCGAAGCTGGTCAGCGTCCGCGACGAGGCCGAGCAGGCGGGTTACGTCTGTCAGGCGATCCTGACCGAGCGCGAGGCCGGCACGGCGCTGAAGGCGCAGGCCGTGCTGTTTCGCGCCTCGCACCACAGCGGGCCGCTGGAGATCGAGCTGACGCACCGCAACATCCCGTTCGTCAAGTTCGGCGGGCTGAAGTTCCTCGACGCCGCCCATGTCAAGGACGTGCTGGCCGTGCTGCGCTTCGCCGAGAACCCGCGCGACCGCGTCGCCGGTTTTCGCGTGCTGCAGCTTTTGCCCGGCATCGGCCCTTCGGCGGCTTCGCAGATCGTCGACACCATGGCGACGTCGCTCGACGAAGCGATGGGACTGGCGCGCTACCGGCCGCCGCAACGCGCCGCCGACGACTGGCCGGGTTTCGTCGCGCTGTTCTCGCAGCTTCGCGCGGGGTCGGGGAAATGGCCTGTTGACCTCGAACAGGTCAGGCTCTGGTATGAGCCGCATCTCGACCGCATCCACGAGGACGCAACGACACGCCGGGCCGATATTCTGCAGCTCGAACAGATCGCCTCGGGCTATGCCTCGCGCGAGCGTTTCCTCACCGAGCTGACCCTCGACCCGCCGGATGCAACCAGCGACGAGGCTGGGCCGCCGCATCGCGACGAGGACTATCTGATCCTGTCGACCATCCATTCGGCCAAGGGCCAGGAATGGAAGAACGTCTTCGTGCTCAACACCGTCGACGGCTGCATCCCGATCGATCTCGCCGTCGGCTCGAAGGAGGATATCGACGAGGAGCGCCGCCTGCTCTACGTGGCGATGACGCGGGCCAAGGACGGCCTGCACCTGGTCATGCCGCAGCGCTTTTTCGTCCACGGCCAGGCGGCGCGCGGCGATCGCCATGTTTACGCCTCGCGCACCCGCTTCATCCCGGCCTCGATCCTCGGCGCCTTCGAACAGACATCGTGGGCGAGCGTCCAGGCCAAGGATGATCCGCGCCGCCAGCCGCAAGTGCGCGTCGACCTTGGCGCCCGCATGCGCGACATGTGGAAATAGGCCGCTCTTCGGCACGACGCTCATGCCACGGAGCCTGGTGGCGAAAAATCAAATTTCGGCAACATGGAACCTGATGCCGCAATCCGCGTTTCTGGGCGTCCTACCCCCGGTCGGAGAGCGGCGTCCGCCCGTCACCTCCGCCCAATTCGAGAGGCCAGAATGCACGATAAGACATTTTTCACCCCGGTCGCCGTAACCGTCGGCGCCGGCCATAAGCGCATGATCGCTTCGCTGTTCGACATGCATGAGTTCCTGACCGAGTTCCCGCCATCGCGGCGACGCCTGAGCTATGGCGCGGCGGTGAAGGCCTGCGAGGCGGCACGCGCTGGCGAGATCTCGCCCGAGGCCGCGCGCGACGCCCTGACCACCTTCGCAGTTTCGGCAGGCATTCTCTGGCCCTCGGCGCAGCCGGCAGTCTCGGTCAAGCCGATTTCCCGCGGCCAGGGCGGATACGCCGCCTGACTGGCCAGGCCTGTTTATAGCCCGTCGAAGTTGCTGTTCGCCTTCGACGGGTTTCCTGTCAATTCGATCCGGATGATCCCAAATCATGCGTAGGCGCGGCCCTCTTCGCTGCGCTGGAACAGCGTCAGGTCGAGCGGCACCGAAGGCCGGCCGAGAATGGTCAGGATCGCGTGCGCCTGGCCGCGGTGATGGGTCTGGTGATTGAAGAAATGATCAAGCGCCGGCGCCAATCGCTGCGAGACGGTGCGCATGTCGGAGACGGTCATGTAGGAGAAGCGACCGGACAAAGCCTTGTCGTTTGACGCCCCAACCCAGTCGACGATCCTTTTGTCTTCGGCCTCGCGCGCCAGCCGCAAGCCCGGCAGGGCGCGGTGCAGGACCGTGTCGAGCCTGGCCGGCGCGTCGCCCTCGCCGGTAAAGCGCCTCATCCAGATGCGATCGGCAGTCAGAATATGGTTGAGCGTGCCCATCATCGAGCCGAAGAAGACCCCGACGTTGCGGTGAAAATCTTCCTCGTCGAGATCGGCGGCGGCATCGTAGATGCGGCTATTGGCCCATTGATTGTAGGCCGCAAACATCATGAAGTGCTGTTTCATCGTTTTTTCTCCGGCCCGCGAGACCCCGTTCCGGGTGCTTACCGCAAGGCCCGCAACCTCGCTCTAGTAGACCGCAGGGAAGCTGCCGCCAATGACCATTCTGCTCTATGATCTCGTCGGACGCGATGGCGCCCGTCCGTTCAGCCCGCATTGCTGGAAGGCGACGATGGCGCTTGCCCACAAGGGCCTCGATATCTCAACCGTGCCGACACGCTTTCTCGAAGTGCCCACAGTTGAAGGCGGCGTTTCAAAACTCGTTCCGGTGATCCGCGACGGCGAGAAGGTGGTCGCCGATTCTTTCGCCATCGCGCTCTATCTCGACGAGGCCTATCCAGAGCGACCGACATTGTTTTGCGGCGACGGCGGCAAGGCGATGGCGCGCTTCGTCGAACGCTGGTCGCAACTGACCATCCACCCCTATGTCACCACTGCAGCGATCATGGACCTGCACGCCATGCAGGACGAGGCCAACGCCGCCTATTTTCGCCAAAACCGCGAGCAGCGCTTCGGCCAGAGACTGGAAGAGGTGGTGGCGGCGCGGGACGCCGGCCTTGGTGCCTTCCATGCCTCGCTGGAGCCGTTGCGCTCGATGCTTGCCTATCAGCCGTTCATCGGCGGCCAATCACCGCTGTTTGCCGACTACATCGTCTTCGGCGCGCTGCAATGGGCGCGCATCGCCTCGCCCTACCGGTTGCTCGACGACAGCGATGTGGTGGCGCAGTGGTTCGAGCGCTGCCTCGGCCTGCATGATGGCCTCGGCCGCAAGGTGCCGGCGGCCGCCGCCGCGGCATAGGGCAGTAGGGCAGTAGGGCAGTAGGGCAGTAGGGACTAAGGAAGTAGCGGGGGCGCGCATTCCTACTCCCCTACTGCCCTACTGCCCTACTGCCCTACTGCCCTACTTCCTTACTGCCCTACTCCTTTGGCAAAGACAGTACGAACACCATGACGTCAGACCCGGAATTCCCGGACGATTTTCGCGCCGATCTGGCCAATCTCTTCCTGTGGCGGCGGGATGTCAGGCGATTCAGGCCGACGCCGCTCCCCGAAGGCGCGCTGGAGCGGCTGCTTGACGTCGCCAGCCTTGCGCCCTCGGTCGGGCTGAGCCAGCCTTGGCGTTTCGTCATGGTCGAGAGCGCGGAATGCCGCGCCGCCGTCAAGGCATGCTTCGAGCGCTGCAATGCGGAGGCGCTCGCGTCGTTCGGCGGCGAACGCGCCGCGCTCTATGCGCGCCTGAAGCTTGCCGGCCTGAACGAGGCGCCTTGTCAATTCGCTGTCTTCGCCGACCGCGGGACGCAACAGGGACATGGGCTCGGCCGCCTGACCATGCCCGCGACCATCGAATATTCGGCGGTGATGGCGATCCATACTTTTTGGCTGGCGGCGCGCGCCGAAGGAATAGGCATGGGCTGGGTCTCGATCCTCGACCCGGCCGAAATGGCGACGATCCTGGACGCGCCGCCGGAGTGGACGCTGATCGGTTACTTCTGCGTCGGCTACCCCTGCGAGAACCACAGCGTGCCGGAACTGGAGCGGGAAGGCTGGGAAGTCCGGCGCGCTTCGATGGTGATAAGGCGGTAGTGCAACGGCAACGCTGCCATCCTCCCTTGCAGGGGAGAATGGATATCAGGATGATTTCGCCGATCGCCGGCGTTGCCGACAAGACACCACGGGAAAGCCAGCCGTGACGGCCTTGATCTGAGGAAGGGCACAAATGTTTCGCTACGACGTGCAGGCCGAGATCTGGGTCTATCCAGGCAAGGGCGGCTGGCATTTCGTGACGCTGCCGCCGGAGCTTGGGGCACGGATCAAGACGGCAATGGCGGGGATGGCACGACCCTGGGGCTCGCTTGGCGTGGAAGCCGTTATCGGCCAGACCAGATGGCGAACATCGCTGTTTCCCGACAAGAAATCCGGCAGCCTGCTGTTGCCGATCAAGACGGCGGTGCGGGTCCGCGAAGGCCTTCGGGCTGGCGACACGGCCAAGCTGACGATCGAGATGAAGTTATGACAACATTGGTTTTGGCTGACGGCGACACGCTATGCGGCGGCTAAAGCACGTCGGAGACGCGCTTAAGTTCTTGTTTTTATGCATGTCGTGATCGCAAAACCGCTGCGCACTCTTGCGCGACATGCATTAGCGCCAGCCCCTTGGCAAGCCGGCGGGCGGCTTGTATAGAGCCCGCCACCGTGAATTCCACTCTCCATCACAAGGACGACCCCATGGCGCTCGAACGCACCTTTTCCATGATCAAGCCGGACGCAACCCGGCGCAATCTCACCGGCGCCATTACCCAGATGCTCGAAGAAGCCGGCCTGCGCGTCGTCGCCTCGCGCCGGGTGTGGATGAGCCGCCGCGAGGCGGAAGGTTTTTATGCTGTGCACAAGGATCGTCCGTTCTTCGGCGAACTGGTCGAGTCGATGTCGTCGGGCCCAACGGTCGTGCAGGTGCTGGAAGGCGAGAACGCCATTGCCAAAAACCGCGACGTGATGGGCGCCACCAACCCGGCCAACGCCGCCGAAGGCACCATCCGCAAAGTGCACGCGCTGTCGATCGGCGAGAATTCCGTGCACGGCTCCGACGCGCCGGAGACCGCCGCGCAGGAGATCAAATACTGGTTCTCGGACACCGAGATCGTCGGCTGAGCCGATAAGTCACCACGTCATATGCAAAAAGGCCGGCGCAATGCCGGCCTTTTTCGTTGCGGCGATCCGGCACCGGACGCCGGGCGCCGACACCCGCCAACTGCGCGTGATGCTCAAAAACCGAAACCGGTTATCAGCTCGCGGCGTTGAAGCGCAGGATGACGCGGTCGTCTTTGTCGACGATGATGAGCTTGCCGGCGTCGACGTGATACGATGCCGCCTTGGCCAGCGCCTCGAACAGCGCCTTTTCCTCGGCCATAGTCTCGGGCGCGCAGGCCTTGAACGTCGAACCGATGTCACTGATGGCAATCGTCGAACCATCGACTTTGGCGGTGGCGAAGTAGACGTTGCAAGGCCCGCTGCCTCCGGCCTTGCCGGCCTCGTCGATCCTGAACGTCGCCTGCGGCTCGGCGATCACACCAATGCCGTCGATATGCTCGATCAGCCAGCTCTGCCCGACCACCGGGGCCGACGCCGGCTGCTCGCTCGACGTCACCATCTTCAGCATGATGGTCTGCGGCGCGTCGCTCAGTGGATCGACCTGGTGGCGCATATCGGAGATGAACAACAGCCTGTCGTCGACGGTGATGCGCGCCTGCAGCGCATAGGTCATATGAGGCCGGATCACCTGGGGATCAAAGCTGATCTCGAACTTGATCGGCACCTGGCCGGCCGGCGCCACCTTGCGCTCGCCGATGACAGCGGCCGTCGCGTCGGCCAGCGAGACATCGGCAAGCTGCACGGAAAGCACGGCTTTCGGCGGCAGAGCGATGCGCTCGCGATACATCACCTCGCCCTTCAGGGTCTTCTCGGCAGCGACTGACAGCTCAGGCACCACCAGTATACCGACCAGCGGCACGACACCGAAGATGAAGAACTCGGTGATCCTGCCCAGCATGATCCTGCTCCCCATAATGCGCCAAACTGGTCGGAAGGTCTCGCAGGATTGCGGTGGTTCCGTGGCGCCCCACACGGGCTGTTCACACGGCGGTGCCTTCCGGCGGCTCGTTGCCCTGTGGTCGGCCTCCTTGGCGTGACAGGCGAAATATTGCTCACGCCAGGTCCCCATGCGATCACGAAGTCGTGTTCCAAAAAGATGTAACGCAGGGAACCTCCGAACCGAACTAACCATGCGCGCTTGAGGAACGGCGCGCGCAACAACCCAAGCGGAGGTGAAATCATGTCAACAAGATCAACCGTGAGCACGGCCTTTCTGGCCGGCGCCGTTGCCACGGCCCTTGCTTCTTTTGCGACGGCCGCGCCGCTGTCCGAGGCAGAGGCCAAGGCAGCGATGGATGCCGGCAAGGAGAAGTGCTTTGGCGTCGCCCTGAAGGGGCAGAACGACTGCGCGGCAGGACCAGGCACCACCTGCCAAGGCACCTCGACGGTCGATTACCAGGGCAACGCCTGGAAGTTCGTCGACGGCGGCACCTGTACGACGATGGACCTGCCCGGCGACCGCAAGGGCTCGCCCACGGCGCTGACCCGCGACGTCCCGTCCTAAGCAATGCAAGCTGCCCGGAAAGCGGAGATGAAGATGAACGGACTGGCCCCGGCATCCCGCATATCGAAAACCTCGCGCTTTCCGGCGCACCCGATCGCCGGCCTTGCCGGCACCAGTTTCAAGCACGGGCATCTGCACGCGATCCTTGGCGACGGCCCAAAGGACGGCTTCTTCGAGGTCCACGCCGAAAACTACATGGGCACCGGCGGTCCGCCGCACGATGCGCTGACCAGGATTCGCCGCGACTATCCCGTTTCGCTGCACGGGGTGTGCATGTCGATCGGCGGACCGCGGCCGCTCGACAAAGTGCATCTCGGCCGCTTCAAGGCGCTCGTCGACCGCTATGAGCCGGCGCTCGTTTCCGAGCATCTCGCCTGGTCGACCCACGACACCACCTATTACAACGACCTGCTTCCCCTGCCCTATACGCCGGCAACGGTTTCGCGCGTGGCGGATCACATCGATGAAATGCAGGAGACGATCGGCCGCCCGATCCTGCTCGAGAACCCCTCGACCTACGTCCTTTTCGCGGAATCGACGATGAGCGAGACGGATTTCATCGGCGCGCTGGTGCAGCGCACCGGTTGCGGCCTGCTGCTCGACGTCAACAATGTTTTCGTTTCGGCCACCAATCACGGCTATTCAGCCGTTTCCTACCTCGCGGATTTCCCGCTCGATCATGTCGGGGAAATCCATCTGGCCGGGCACGCCGAGCAGGAGGATGACGAAGGCGACCTGCTGCTCATCGACAGCCATGACGGTCCGGTCGCCGACGCGGTCTGGAAGCTCTTCGATATCGTCATCGGCCGATGCGGACCGCTGCCGACGCTGATCGAGTGGGACAGCAACATTCCCGACTGGCCGGTGCTCAAGGCGGAGGCCGCCGCCGCCCAAGCGATTCTCTACCATCACGGCGACAGCCACCATGTGTTCGGAAAAGCCCATGCCGCAGGATGAGCTCCAGTCGGGCGATCTTAGCCACCGGTTCGACTATGCCACGGCATTCACCGCCGGTTTGCTCGATCCTGACCGTGCCCCGCCTGACGCCGTCTCAGGGCCGAACGGGAAGGCGGCAGTCAAACGATACGCCGTCTACCGCAACAACGTCACGGTCAGCCTGATCGATGCGCTGGTCGCCAGCTTTCCAGCGACGCTGCGCATCACCGGCCCGGACTTCTTTCGGGCGATGGCGCGCTTCCATGTCCGCGAAACGCCACCCACTTCGCCGCTTCTGTTCGAATACGGCCGCGACTTTCCCGACTTCATCGAGCGCTACGACTATGCGCGGCCGATGCCATGGCTGGCTGACGTGGCGCGCCTGGAGCGGGCCTGGCTCGACGCCTATCATGCCGCCGACGCGGAACCGCTGGCTTGCGTAGCACTGGGCTCGATCCCGCCCGAACGGCTGGCCGATACCGTGTTCGTACGGCACTCGGCAACGCATGCGATTCGCTCGCGCTATCCGGTCGTGACGATCTTTGCGGCGAACCGGCGCGACGGCCCCGTCGGGCGGATCGAGGCGGACGGCCCTGAAGATGCGCTGGTCACGCGGCCCGGGCTCGAAGTGTTTGTTCGCCATCTGCCGCCCGGCGGCGCAGCTTTTCTGGATCGTCTAATGGCGGGCGAGCCGCTCGGAGCGGCGGCCGCGGCAGCATTTGCGGAAACTGCCGAATTCGACCTTGCCGCCAACATTGCCGGCCTGCTGCAAGCAGGCGCCTTCACAGCGGCAGACCAGGGAGGGTGAGCATGACGAACCATGGATGGAACGCCAGCACCGAGCCGCGAGGGGCTGCCACCCTCGTCGAGAGGGTGAATGCCGCGCTGCGCACGAGTGCCACACCTTCGCTGACGCAACTCGTCCTGCGCTGCGCCCTCGCTGTCCCGTTCTGGCGGTCCGGCGTCAACAAATGGGACGGTTTTTTGCAGCTGAACGATGTGGCCGTGCTGCTTTTCAGTTCGGAGCTCAAGCTGCATCTGCCCGGCGGCCCCTACGATTTTCCCGCGCCTGGGCTGGTGGCCTTCGTCTCAGGATCGGCGGAAATCTTGCTGCCAATTCTCCTCGTTCTCGGCCTGGCGACACGCCTGGCGGCATTCGGCCTGCTCGTGATGACGCTGGTCATACAACTCACCGTGCCGGACGGCTGGCCGCTGCACATCACCTGGGCGGCGATGGCGCTCGGTATCATGGCGTGGGGACCCGGCCGGGTTGCGCTCGATCACTGGATCGGCACTGACAAGGCTGATGGGAGGCCGAGGGGTGATCGGGGTTGATGTGAACCTCGCCCTCCAGCGGTGACGCGAAGCATCAATTTCGTTTCGGCACGGCCCGCTTCCAGCGGCTTGCGGCCTCGTCGTCGGCCTCCTTGGCATCGACCCAGCCGCCTTCCGAGCCGTCGGTGTGGTGTTCCTTCTTCCAGAACGGCGCGCGCGATTTGAGATAATCCATGAGGAAGTTCGCCGCCTCGAACGCCGCCTGCCGATGCGCGGAGGCAGCGACCACCAGCACGATGTTCTCACCGGGCGCGATCCTGCCGTGGCGATGGATGGCGGTGAGCCCCTGCAGCGGCCAGCGCTGAACCGCCTCGGCGGCGATGCGGCCGATCTCGGCCTCGGCCATGCCGGGATAATGTTCGAGTTCGAGTGCCGCCAGCCTGCCCGCTTCGTCGCGGCAGAGACCCGAGAAAGTCACCACGGCGCCGATGTCGGCGCGGCCTTGCGTCATCCTGGCGATCTCGGCGGCGACATCGAAATCCTCCGCCTGGATGCGCACCGTCGGCACCACCGCGCCGGGCATTTCAGCCACCCGTCATCGGCGGGAACAGCGCGATCTCGCGCGCGCCTGATATCTTCTCGCGGTGCTCGACATGTTCCTGGTTGATGGCGACGCGGATCACGTCAGGATATTGCAGCGCGTGCTCGTACTCCTCGCCGCGCGATTTCAGCCAGCGCAGCAGGTCGGCCACCGTCTCGATGCCGGCGGGCAATTCGACGTCCTCTTGCGGCTTGCCGATCCGCTCGCGCACCCAGGCGAAATAAATGAGCCTCGTCGACATGCTACTCGTCCATGATGTGCTTGAGGCCGGCGCGGAAATAGTCGTAGCCGGTGTAGAGCGTCACCAGCGCGGCGATCCACAACAGCACAAGCCCGACCTGCGTGGTCAGCGGGAAGATCTTGTCGCCGGCAGGTCCGGCGAGCAGGAAGGCGATGGCGATCATCTGGATGGTGGTCTTCCACTTCGCCAGCTGCGTCACCGGTACCGAGACCTTCAGCGCCGCCAGATACTCGCGCAGGCCCGAAACGAGGATTTCGCGGCACAGGATGATGATCGCTGCCCACAGCGACCAGCCGGCGATGCCGGCATGCCTATCGGTATCAGCCGCCAGCAGCAGCAGGCACGTGGCGACCAGCAACTTGTCGGCGATCGGATCGAGCATCTTGCCGATATTCGAGGTCTGCTGCCAGGCGCGCGCCAGATAGCCGTCGAAATAATCGGTGATCGAGGCGAGCAGGAAAATGACCAGCGCCGACCAGCGGGCGAAGTCGCTCGACTTCAGATGCCCTTCGAGAAAAAAACACAGCACAACCAGCGGCACCGCGAGGATGCGGACGTAAGTGAGCATGTTGGGCAGGTTGAATGCGCGCTGGGCCATTTCTTTGGAACTCTTTCTACCTGCCTACTCAAATCAGAAGCGAATGTGGGGGGTCAACAGATGATAGTCGATGGACCAGCCGAAAATAGCCGAATCATCAGCTCTCGTGAAAATGGTTGTAGACCAGCTTGGCGACCTGCTCGGATATGCCATCGACCTTGACCAGATCCTCGATCGCGGCTCGACTGACCGCCTTGGCGGTGCCGAAATGCATGAGCAGCGCGCGCTTGCGACCGGGACCAATGCCGCTGATCTCGTCAAGCGGGCTCTTGACCATCTCCTTCTTGCGGCGGGCGCGGTGCGAGCCGATGGCGAAGCGATGGACCTCGTCGCGCAGCCGCTGAACGAAATAGAGCACGGGGTCGCGCACGGGGAGCGAAAACGGTGGCTTGCCCCTGACGAAGAAGCGTTCGCGGCCGGCGTCACGGTCCTGGCCCTTGGCGATGCCGATGGCCTGGACACGGTCCTCGATGCCGAGGTCGGCGAGGATTTGTCGCACCGCCGTCATCTGGCCCTGGCCGCCATCGATGAGGATGACGTCTGGCCAGGCCGGGAAGCCGCCTGCATCCTCGATATCGTCGCCCTGTTCGGCTAGGATGTCGTCCGCCGCCAGTTCGCTCCGCGGCACATCGCCATGTTCCTTCAGCAGGCGGGAGAAACGCCGCTCCATCACCTCGCGCATCATGCCGAAATCGTCTCCCGGCGTGATCTCGGTCGAGCGGATGTTGAATTTCCGGTACTGGTTCTTCACGAAGCCTTCCGGCCCGGCGACCACCATGGCGCCGACGGCGTTGGTGCCCATGATGTGGGAGTTGTCGTAGACCTCGATGCGCACCGGCGGTTTCTTCAGGCCGAAAGTCTCGGCGAAACCGGTGAGCAACCGCCCTTGCGTCGAGGTCTCGGCCAGCCGGCGGCCGAGCGCCTCACGGGCATTCTGCAGGGCGTTGTCGGTCAAATCCTTCTTCTCGCCGCGCTGCGGCACCGAGATCGCCACCTTGCGACCCGCGCGGGTGGAGAGCGCCTCAGCCAGCAATTCCTGGTCCTCGACGCCATGCGACAACAGGATGGCGCGCGGCGTCGGCTTGTCGTCATAGAATTGCGCCAGGAACGAGCCCAGCACCTCGGCCGCCTCCATCGCCGGATCGGCCTTGGGGAAATAGGCGCGGTTGCCCCAGTTCTGGCCGGTGCGGAAGAAGAAGACCTGGATGCAGACCTGGCCGCCTTCCTGATGGATGGCGAAGACATCGGCCTCGTCGACGGTCTGCGGGTTGATGCCCTGATGGCTCTGCACATGCGACAACGCCGCCAGCCGGTCGCGATAGATTGCGGCGCGCTCGAAATCGAGATTCTCCGCGGCCTGCTGCATGGCGGCGGAGATGTCGGTCTTCACCTTCTGGCTGCGGCCGGACAGGAAGTCCTTCGCCTCGGCGACCAGCCTGGCATAGTCACTATGCGAGATTTCGCCGGTGCACGGGCCGGCGCATCGCTTGATCTGGAACAGCAGGCACGGCCGGGTGCGGTTCTCGTAGAAGGAGTTGGTGCAACTCCTGAGCAGGAAGGCGCGCTGCAGCGAGTTGATGGTGCGGCCGACGGCGCCGGCCGAGGCGAAGGGGCCGAAATAGTCGCCCTTGCGCGAGCGCGCGCCGCGATGCTTGTAGATGCCGGGCGAGACATGATCGCCGGTCAAAAGGATGTAGGGAAACGACTTGTCGTCCCGCATCAGCACATTGAAACGCGGCCGCAAGCGCTTGATAAGATTTGCTTCCAGCAGCAGCGCTTCGATCTCGGTGCGGGTGACGACGAACTCCATCGTCGCCGTCTCGCGCACCATGCGGCCGATGCGGCTGGTGTGGAAGCGGCCTTGTGCGTAATTGGTCACCCGCTTCTTCAGGCTGCGCGCCTTGCCGACATAGAGCACGTCGCCTGCGGCATTCATCATGCGGTAGACGCCGGGCGCGTTGGGCAGCCGTTTGACCAGCGTCTGGATGACTTCGGCGCCGACCATGCCGTCGGCATCGCCGGCATGCGGCGTCCAATCGATGGCGGTGAAGGCGACGTCAGGGCCACCGGGACCGGGCGTTGACGGTTCGACGATCTCCTCCGCCACCTCGTCCTCGAGGTCGACATCGGGCGGCAGGTCTACGGCAGCGCCGACACGTTTGGGTTTCTGGTCCATGGGACTCATTCGACAATGCCTGTCACATCGGGAGTCTGCCACGCAAGGTGCTGGCCGCCGTCGAGCGCAATCATCTGGCCGGTGACCGAGCTTGCGCCCCAGAGATAGCGGATGGTGGCGCCGAATTCAGGCAATTCCGGGCCGCGCTTCAGGATCAGGCCGTCGACCTGCGCGGCAAAGTCGCTGTCTTGCTGACGCGCGCTCTTCAGCGTCGGGCCGGGACCGATGGCATTGACGCGAATGCGGGGTGCTAGCGCCTGCGCCATCATCTGCGTTTGCGTCCACAATGTCGATTTCGACAGCGCATAGGAGAAATAGCGGGGCGTCGGGCGCCAGACGCGCTGGTCGATCATATTGACGATCAGCCCTTCCTCGCCTTCCGGCAGCGCGCGGGCGAATTGTTGCGCCAAAAATGCCGGCGCCTTCACGTGTATGGCGAAGTGACGGTCCCAGGCAAGCCAGTCGACGTCCTGAACCGTATCGTCCACGAACAGCGACGCATTGTTGACCAGCAGTGTAACAGGCCCGAGCGCGGCTTCGGCGCGGCCAACGAGGTCCTCGACCGCGGCAATGTCGGTCAGGTCAGCGGCGACCACAGCAGCCCGGCCACCCTGGCCAAAATGACCGCCGTTGATCCGCGCGGCCAATGCTTCCGCCTCGGCCCGCGAGCGGTTGCAATGGATGGCGACGGCAAAACCGTTCGCGGCGAGATCCTCGACGATCGCCTTGCCGATCCGCTGGCCCCCGCCCGTCACCAGCGCCGTTCCAGCGGCCTTGCTCATCCTGTCAATCCTCAATGGGGCTCGATTTTGAGCCAGCCGGCAAAATATGGCCGGCGAAGCGTTAAATGCCGTTCGGACCTTGGGCAGCATTGTGGCAAAGCGGCCGGATCGGTCTTTCGACTGTGGCCGGGACTCGGCCTGCCAGCCGCAATATAGGACTACGGACCCCTTGCTCCAAGCGTCGTTCAGCGCGGCACAGCTAAGCCTCCTGACACCATCTGTTGCGCAGATGCAACGTCAAAGTTCAGCCTTATTCGTGCCAGGTAATGACCCAAGTTCAGGTTCGCTTCAGCCGTATTTTGACACGACATTCGGAACCGTTGAGCGCCAGACCCGTTTTTCCCCCCGGCGGGTTGAGGGCGCTTGTGAAAAGCAAGCCTGTGCCTGTGGCTTAAGGAGTAAAGAACAATGCAAGCCAATCTTAAATTTGCGCGACCGCTGGCGGTGGCGTTCGGGCTCTTCGCCCTCGGCGGAACCGCCTATGCTGCTGACGTCATCGCGGAAGAGCCGCCGGCCCCCGCCCCGATCGCCGAACTTCCGGTCGCTTCCTGGGCCGGTCCCTATGCCGGTGTGAGCGTCGGCTACGGCTTCAGCGGTCACGCCGATGCCGAGGATATCGGCACTGACGTCGACACCGATGGTTTTGTCGGCGGCGTCTTCGGCGGCTATCAGTGGCAGCAAGAGAACTTCGTCTACGGTGCTGAAGCCGATATCGGCTATAGCGGCATCGAGGGCGACGATGGCGGCGTCGAGGCCAAGGGCGGCTTCGAAGGCTCGCTGCGCGCCCGCCTCGGCTACGCCGTCACCCCGGAAATCCTGCTCTACGGCACCGCCGGTGGCGCGCTCAAGAACCAGGAGATCGAAGCGGCCGGCGCCAGCGACGAAAACACCATGCTCGGCTGGACGGCCGGCGTCGGTACCGACATCAAGATCACCGACAATGTGTTCGGCCGTGTCGAGTATCGCTACACCGACTTCGGCGACAAGGACTTTGACGGTATCGGCAAGGTCAAGTCGACCGACAACCGCGTCACCTTCGGCGTCGGTATGAAGTTCTAAAATCGTCCAAGCCACGACACGAAAAAGCCGGGCCTCGTGCCCGGCTTTTTTATGCCCCCTTCTCTGGCAGCCGCTCACGCCGGGACGCTGGGTTTCAGATCGGGAAACTTCTCGTCAAATCGCGCCGCCCAGCGGACCAGCCTGCTGCGGCCCTTTTCCCATTTTCCGGCAAAGCGCAGTGAGAGATAGCCAAGGCAGGCGCGCAGCGCCAGCTGGCCGGCGGTGATCTTCTTCGGCAGCTTTGGCGGGTTGGCGTTGAGCAGGTCGAGCGCGCTGGTGATCTTCGCCCACTGGCGGTCGAGCCACGGTTGGTAGACCATGTCTTCGGGGCGCGTGCGCCGCTCATAGACCATCGACAGCGCGCAGTCGCAGATGCCGTCGGCCAGTGCCTCAAGCACTTCCGCCTCGAGGCGCTTGTCGGGATTGCGCGGAAACAGCGCGTTCTTCGACATGCGGTTGAGATGCTGGGTAATGGCGCGGCTATCGTGGATCGAGCGGCCGTCGTCGAGCACCAGCACCGGGATCTTGCCGAGTGGATTGGCGTCGATCAGATCAGCCGGTTTGTCTTCGGTTTTTATCGGCACGAGCTCGACGGCGATGCCGGCATAAAGCGCGGCCATGCGCACTTTGGAACTATAGGGTGACGTGGACGCGTAGAGCAGTCTGGGCATGATCGGGTTCCTGTTTGCCGAGTACAGAGCATGGACGCGCAAAGGACGCTGTAGCACTTTGAATTTGCGTGTGATCCATTTCCGCGACACTGTTGGCCGGACATCCCGACATGATCAACAGCCCACAGGCGGAAAAACCGGGCGCCACGGCGAACGACCGTCCTCTTCCATGATCCGCAGGCAGATGAGCGGTACAGTTCCAGCCTGAGAGCATCTGAACAGGTCAGACGGGTTCGAAACCGAGCCAACTCGTCTTGCACCAAGAATTTCTCTCCGGGCACAGAGAAATGCCCCACCGGACTTCGCCATATGGCGAAGTCCTGGGAGCTGCGAAAAGCTGTCTTCCCTCCGCCTCTGTTGCTGCCCGAGCACTGACCCTGCGAGCGAGGCGCCTATCCGGCACCCGCCCTCAACCGTCCTCAGCACTGTCCTCCGCGAGCGAAGAAGCGCGATTACTTCTTGGCCTTCGCGGTCGCGGCCTTCGCCTTTGGTTTGGCCGCAGGCGCTGCTTTCTTCACCGCTACCGAAGACTTCGCTGCAGCCGCTTTCTTTGCCGGCGCAGCCTTCTTGGCCGGTGCAGTCTTGGCAGGCGCAGTCTTGGCAGGCGCAGCTTTCTTCGCTGCCGGCTTGGCCGCGGCCTTTGCAGCCGGCTTCTTGGCCGGCGCTGCTTTTGCCTTGGCGGGCGCAGCCTTGGCCGGTGCTGCTTTCTTCACTGCCGGTTTTGCCGCAGCCTTCGCAGCCGGCTTCTTGGCGGGCGCTGCTTTTGCCTTGGCCGCGGCGGCCTTCGGCTTGGCAGCAGGTGCTGCTTTCTTCACAGCGGCTGCGGCCTTTGCCGCCACTGCCTTTACTGGTGCTTTCGTTGCCGGTGCCTGCTTTGCCGGTGACTTGGATGCCGGCGCTTTGGATGACTGTTTAGCCATATCATGCCCCTTAGTTGTGCCGACGGCCGTTAATGACCCGGCGCGTAATGCATATCTGACTCGCGCTTGTCTAGCCAGCGAAGCATCAGCATGATTTTCGAAGTTTAAGTTTCGGTTACACGCGACACTACGCTCGTGCTGATTTCGCAAAATGCCGGCGCTGCTCTTCGAGCTTTGCCGACCGTTTGCGACAGACATTCTGCGCGCATTGCCGGAACCAATCCCACTTCAAGGCGCTGAAGCTTAGCAAGCCTTTTTTGTTCGTTGATCGTCGACCGACACCACCATGACGGCTGCTTCATCGATCTCATCTTCTTGTTCTAGCAGGCGATCTACACAAGCTGCAAAAGCAAAGCGCGGGAATTCCGCTGCCATGATTTGTCCGCGGTTGACAGATTACTCTATTTGGCAGAGTATTCTGAATCATCTGGAAGAGCGCATGTCATTCGCGCAATATCGGGCGGCGCTGACCCAGATCAGTGAGACTGAACGCCGGACACCACAGCAGGCCCGATAATGGCTGCCGACGAAATCATCCACCAGAGCGTGCGGCTCAGGATCATGGCGGCGCTGAATTCTCTGGAACGGCGCGAAGCGCTGGAATTCACCCGATTGAAGCTCATCGTCAATGCGACCGACGGCAATCTCGGCGCGCATATCGATACGCTTGCCACGGCGGGCTATGTCGATGTCGAAAAGCTGTTTGTCGGACGTCGACCGCAGACGCGGGTCAAGGCGACGTCAGTCGGACGACGCGCCTTTCGCGGTCACGCCGCCTTCCTTCGCGCCATCCTCGATGAGGCGGAGCAGCCCAGCAAACGCAATCAGCGCAGGACGCGGCAGCGGCCGTTGTAGACCATCCAGCGGTCGAAGCCCGCGACGCAGAATTCGACATTGTCGCCGATCGAGGCAAAGCCCTGCCCTTCCTCGATCAGATACCAGATGGTGCGGGCGTGGCCGTCGGACAGGCTGACGGTGGCGCCGCAATAGCGGCGGCCGATCGGCCAGGTTTCGTTGGCTGGCAGATAGCGATGCTGGTGGATGCCCTGGAAATCGACAATCTCGACGTCGGGCAGATTCGGCACGTGGTGCACCTGGTAGGAGAAGCGGTTGGTGATCTTGTTCAGCACCCAGGCCTCACCGCAAACGCCGCTGTCTTCTTCGGTATAGACGACGGCAAGGTCGGCCGCCTTTGCTGGCTGGATGACAGCGAGGGACGTGCCGAGCGGCGTGCAAAGCGCTATCAGTGCGGCAAGGGCGGATTGGGCGAAGCGAGTCATGGCAGCCTCTTATGGTCGACTGCGCGCACTGTGCGGATTCGCTTGCGCGCGGTCAAGCGGTTGTAGCGACAATGGTTTCCTAGTTCGAAATCGCCTTCAACCAGGACAGGCGCGCGGATAGCTCTGCCGCCTACGCCGCCAGCCATTCCAGCGTCCAGTGCGCCGGTTTTTCAACGACAAGCAAATTGTGCAAAGCCGGCAGCAGCGTGCGCAATTCGCCTTCCAGCGTGAACGGCGGGTTGACCACCACCATGCCGCTGCCGTCAAGGCTGGGCTCGGCCGTTGGCGGCCTGATCTCGAAGCCGATGTCGAGCAGCTTCGGGACACCTGACTGCGCCAGCGCCTTGCGGAAGGCGGCGACCGCCGTGCGGTCCTTGACCGGATACCACAACGCATAGACGCCGCCGGGCCAGCGCTTGTGGGCTTTGCGCAGCCCGTCGACGAGGCGGTCGAACTCGCCCTCCTCCTCGAAGGGCGGATCGACGAGTACAAGGCCGCGCTTTTCCTTCGGCGGCAGATGCGCGCCGAGTGCCAGCCAGCCGTCGAGCTCGATCACCCGGGTCTGGAAATCGCCAGCGAATAGCGCCCTCAGCTTCGCGGCGTCCTGGCGATGCAATTCGACCGCCGACAGCCGATCCTGCTTGCGCATGAGATGACGCGCGATCAGCGGCGAGCCCGGATACTTTTTCACGCCGCCTTCAGGATTGAGCGAACGAACGGCTTCCAGATAAGGCGCCAGCAGTGCTGCCGCCGGCGCGTCAAGCGCGGCATCGACCAGTCGGCCAATGCCGCCTTGCCATTCGCCGGTCTTTTGCGCTTCAGTCGACGATAGGTCGTAGCGGCCGATGCCGGCATGGGTGTCAATGACGCGAAAGGCCTTGTCCTTCTGCTTCAGATATTCGACGAGCCGGCTCAGCACGACATGCTTGACGACATCGGCGAAGTTTCCGGCGTGATAGGCGTGGCGGTAATTCACGATCTAGTTCGAGCCCCTGCCCCAGCGTGGCGGTGGCGGCTGCGAGTTCGGATTTTGCGGCCGGCGGCCGCCGAAACACAACGCCAACAGCAGCCCGATCAGGCCGGCCGCTATCAGCGAGAAGCCGACCGGCCGCGCCCGGCGATCGATCTCGCCGACGCCGGAACGCAGCACGAGGTCCACCGCCCGCATCTCGATGCCTTCGGCGTCGCCCGGGCCGATGGTGAAGAGGTACGGGCCGGGGCTGACCTTCGCGATCAGGCCGGCTTCGTCGCGAAAGATCTTGTCCGGCAGTTGCGGGCTGACCTGGCGCGGATTTTCCGAATGGTTGAATTGCAGCGTCGAGGCGAGCACGGTCCTGCCGCCGGTGGCGGCGATCAGCGTCAGCACGGTGCGCTGTTGCGAGACGACGATGCGTTCGGTTCTCGCGGTGAGGTCGACCAGCACCAGCACCGGCGCGTCGCGAGCGGCCAGCGGCACCGTCACCGGCATGAACCGGCCCTGTTCGTAAACCCGCCAGGTGCCGATCTCACGGCCGGAGAAATTGGTCATCGCCCAGGGATAGACGACGCCGATGCTGATGCCGGCGAGCAGAATCAGAAGAAACAGAAAGCGCATGCGCTCGACTACCTTGCCGGATATTAGCATTAGCGCCGCGCGGGCGCGTTCCATCTCGTCCCAGGAGCCATGTCGAGGCCGAGATCAAATGTCGTATCGAATTCGGCGGTGCCAAGATAGACAATAGCATCGGACCCAAAGGTGGGAACAGAATCCGAATGATCTGAGCGCCCGATAAGGAGGATCAGCCCTTCCCCTTCTGGAGGCTCGATTCCAATGCGCGCATTCCAGTCTCGTCGAACAAATGCAGATGTTGCGGCGGGAAAGCCACCGTCACCGTCGGGCCAGCCGTCAGCGCCGCCCTGTCCAGCGTGAAGACGTTGAATGGCAGGCCATGCAGGCCGAGATGCAGGATGATGCCGAAGCCGGTCGGCTCGATCAAGTCGACCGTCGCCCTCAGGCTGCTCTCCGATGCCGGCGACATCTCGACATGCTCCGGCCGGATGCCGAGCGTCACCGCCGCGCCCTCCTCGAGTTGATAGGCTGACGAAAGCCCAATCAGCGTTCCGTCAGGCAATCGTGCGCCGGCCGTGCCTGCGCCGACCTCATAGCGCGCCGACAGAAAATTCATCGCCGGCGATCCGATGAAGCCGGCGACGAACAGGTTGGCAGGGCGGTCGTAAAGCTCCAGCGGACTACCGACCTGCTGCACCACGCCCTCATGCATGGCGACGATCCGGTCGGCCAGTGTCATCGCCTCGATCTGGTCGTGAGTGACATAGATCGAGGTCGCGCCGAGATCGCGGTGCAGCTTCTTGATCTCTGCCCGCATCTGCTCACGCAAGCGCGCATCGAGATTGGACAGCGGCTCGTCGAACAGGAATGCCTTGGGCTGTCGCACGATCGCGCGGCCCATCGCCACGCGCTGACGCTGACCGCCCGAGAGTGCCTTCGGCCGCCGCGCAAGCAGCGGCTGCAACTCAAGCTTCCTTGCTGCATTGCTGACGGCGGCCGTGATCTTCTCGCGGGCAGCCTTCCGGATGCGCAGGCCGTAGCTCATGTTCTCGGCGACATTCATGTGCGGATAGAGCGCGTAGGACTGGAACACCATGGCGATGTCGCGGTCCTTGGGCGCCCGCTCATTGACGCGCATGCCGTCGATCCGGATCTCACCTTCGGTCACCTCCTCGAGCCCGGCGATCATGCGCAGCAGCGTGCTCTTGCCGCAGCCCGACGGCCCCACCAGCACCACGAACTCGCCGTTCTCTATCGACAGGTCGACGCCATGCAGCACGGAGACGACGCCGAAATTCTTGCGGACGTTGCGGATGTCGATCGATGCCATTGAACCTCACTCAGCCCTTGACCGCGCCGGCCGTCAGGCCCTGGACCAGATAGCGCTGGATGAACAGGAAGAAGAGGCAGGCCGGGACCAGCGCCAGCACGCCGGCCGCCATCATCTGCCCGAAATCGACCGAAAACTTCGACACGAAGGTGAGCAGACCGACCGGAAACGTGGCGGCGCTGTTGCCCGAAATCAGCATCAGCGCGAACAGCAGTTCGCTCCATGCGGCGGTGAATACAAAACCCAGCGTCGCCGCAATGCCGGGCAGCGTCAGCGGCAGGACGATCTGGCGAAACGCCATGAACTGCGTGGCGCCATCGATCTTGGCCGCCTCCTCCAACTCCTTGGGAATGCCGTCGAAAAACGACTGCATCAGGAACGTCGCGAAGGGGATGTTGAAGGCGGTGTAGACGACCACCAGCCCGGTCAGGCTGTTGGTCAGCCCGAGTGGCGAGAGCATCTTGAAGATCGGCGCGACCAGCATCACTAACGGAAACATCTGGGTGAGCAGCATCAGCGCGACCAGCCAGTATTTGCCGCGGAAGGTGAAGCGCGACAGCGCATAGCCGGAGAGAGACGCAAGCAGCGTCACGATCACGGCCGTCGCGCCGGCAACGATCATGCTGTTCCTGAAGAAGACCGGGAATGCGCTGTGGGCCAGCACGAAGCGAAAATGTTCAAAGCTCATCCGCGACGGCCACATGCGGACGCCCTCGGAATAGAGCAGGTCGTTCGGCGTGACCGATACTTTCAACAGCCAGAACAGCGGGAACAGTGCAAAGAGGACGTAGCAGAGGATCGCCAGGCGGTGCAGCGCGGTGCCGAAGGTCGAATAGCTGTTCATCTGGTCATCCCGGATCAGGCCCGATCCATCAGGACTTGCCGCAGCATGACGATCAGCATCGAATAGGCGAGCAACAGGACGAGCAGCACCAGCGCAATGGCCGAGGCATAGCCGAAATCCAGGGCCCTGAAGGCTTGCGTGAAGATGTAGCTCGCGACGATCTGGGTGCGGTCGGCAGGCCCGCCGCTGGTCATGACGATGATCAGGTCGGCGAAGTTCGAGATCCAGACGGTGCGCAACAGCACGGTGATCGCAATGGTCGGCGCAAGGAACGGCAAAGTGATCGACGTGAACCGCCTGAATGCCCCGGCGCCGTCGATCGCCGCCGCCTCGTAGAGGTCGCGCGGGATGGCCTGGAGCGCGGCCAGCAGCGTGATGGCGAAGAAGGGAATGCCCCACCAGACGTTGGCGATGATCGGTCCCCACATGGCAAGCTGCGGGTTGGAAAGGATGTTGGCCGGTTCATTCATGAGGCCGAGCGCATAAAGCCAATGCGGCAGCGGTCCGATGACGGGGTTGAACAGCCACGCCCAGTTGAGCCCGGTGAGGAAAGTCGGTACCGCCCAGGGCAGGAACACCAGCGCCTGCGCTATGGCGCGGCCGGCGAACGGCCGGTCGAGCAACAGCGCCAGGATCAGGCCGAACACGAATTGCAGCAAGACGGACGCGCCGGTCCACCACAGCGTGTTGCGCAGCGCCCGATAGAAATTGTCGTCGTCATAAAGGGTGCGAAAATGATCGAGCCCGACATAGCCGCCGGAGAAGGGGTTGAGCAAGTGCACGTCGCGGAAGGCATAGGACAGGCCTAGCACCAGCGGCGCCAGCATGATGGTGACGATCAGAATCAGCGCCGGGGCGGTGTAAAGATATGGCTCGGCATGGCGCGTGATCCGGTCGACCAGCGACCGGCGGCGCGATTCCGGGAACCCGGCGGTGGCGTCAAAGACCATCAGCTAACGCTTTCGCTCCAATTGGCCATCCGTCCAATCGACCCTCCTTCCAATCGATCCTCCTTCCAATTGACCATGGACGAGACGTATCGGAGCCACCCGCGATGGGCGGCTCCGATGCCTGGCGTCCGCCGTTTATTTCTTGGCCAGGTATTTCTGCTGCGCCTTGGTCAGATAGTCGGCCCACTGGTTGGCCATTTCCTCTGGCGTGATATCGCCAAGCAGTGCCTGTTGACTGGTCTTGATGACCATCGAGTCCTTGAAGAAGGCGAACTCCTCGAGATAGGTCGGCATAACCGTTGGCACCGCATCCTTGTCCTCGAGTTCAGCGAACCAGCCCTTGAACTGCTCGCTTGCGTAGAAGGGATCCTTTTCGGCCGACTTGTGGACCGGCAGCGCTCCGGTGCGCTTGTTCCACTCGACATTGCCCTCGGGCCCTTCGAGCGTTTCGATCAGCTTCCAGGAGAGGTCCTTGTTCTGGCTGGCCGCCATCATCGACCAACCGGCATAGCCGATGGTCGGGAACGTCTTGCCGCTCGGCCCCTTCGGCATGGTCGTGACGCCGTAGTCTTCCGGCTTCATCCGCTCGGCTATCGCGATCAGCGCGTCTGGATCCTGATCAAGCATTGCGCAGGTGCCGGTGTAGAATCCGGCGACGATTTCGTTAAAACCCCAGTTGACGCTGTCCTTCGGCGCCAATCCCTTCTTGTACAGATCGACGACCCAGGTCAGTCCCTTGACCCAGCCCTCGCTGTTCATGGTCGAGGTGCCGTCCTCATTGAAGAACTCGTTGGAGCCGGCCATGGTTGCGCCGAACATGATCCAGCCGTTGAGGCCACCCGGCCCGCCGCGCAGGCAGTAGCCATATTTGCCTGGAAGCTTGGATACTTTCTCCGATGCCGCCACGAACTCGTCCATTGTCTTGGGCGGCTCGGTGACACCAGCCTCCTTGAACAGCTTCTTGTTGTAGAACATCGCCCGCAGATAGAAGCCGTAGGGCAGCATGTAGGCGGTGTTGTTCACGTCGCGGCCGAGCTCGAGCGCGCGATCGGTGAGGCCCGAGGTGTGCTCCCATTTGGCCAGATAGGGTTCGAGGCTTTCGAGAAGGCCGTTGTTGGCATAGAGCGACAGCCAGGTGTCCGGCATCTCCATGACGTCGGGGATTTCGCCGGCAGACACCATGGTCGCGAATTTCTGGAACGCCTCGCCCCAGGGCAGCGAGATCACCTCGACCTTGGTGCCCGGGTTGGCCGCCTCGAATTTGGCGACGATCGACTTCAGGGTTTCGGTACGCTCGGGGCTGGTGATCACCTCCACGAGCTTCAGCGTCGTGTCGGCGAGTGCAGCACCCGACATCAGTACGGTGGCGAATGCGGCGATAAGAAGCTTCTTCATTTTCCGTTCCCTTCTTGTCTGGTTGCTTCAGGTCTTTTCTTCGGAAGCGGCGTCGATCGCCGTTTCCAGGTCACTCCACAGCGCCTCGGTTCCCTCGAGGCCGACATGGAGACGCACGGACCGCGGATGGACGCCGAACGCCATCGCGGAATTGGGTTGGGCCTTCTGCTGCAGCACGACCTCGCCGGGCACGATGAGGCTTTCGTGGCCGCCCCACGACACGCCCAGCTTGAACAGCTTGAGGCGGTCGGCAAAGGTGCGGATGTCGATGCCGTCGCGGAAGACAAATGAGAACAGGCCCGACGTGCCGGTGAGCCCCGCGGGAAGCAGGTTGGCCAACCCTGGATGGCAGACCCTCTCAACGATTGGATGATCCCGCAGGCGCCGTGCGATTTCGAGGCCGGAGGCCTGATGAGCGCGCATCCGAATCGGCAGTGTGCGCAAGCCGCGAATCAAGAGCCAGGCATCGAATGGCGACAGCTTGCCGCCGAGATATGGATAGGCTTCGCCGCGGATGCGGCCGATCAATTCCTTCGAGCCCGCGACCACGCCGGCCACCACGTCGCTGTGGCCGCCCAGGTACTTGGATGCGGAGTGGACCACAACGTCGACGCCGAGCGACAGCGGCCGCTGAAAGACCGGGCTGGCCCAGCTGTTATCGATGATGGTCGGGATGCCGCGGGACTTTGCCAGCGCAGCGAGCGCGCCGATGTCATGGGTTTCCATGACCCAGCTGGTCGGGCTTTCCATATAGAACAGCCTGGCGCCAGGCAGGGCGCTCGCGACAGCCGCCTCGTCGCGCCCGTCGACATAGGTCACCTCGATGCGCATGCGCGCGAGCAACGTCCCGAACAGTCTGAACGCGTCCGGGTAGATATGCCTGACCGCGACAATGCGGTCGCCCGGTTCGACGAAGCTCAGCACTGCCGATGAGATGGCGGACATGCCGCTTGCAAAACCGATCGCGTCCTCGGCGCCCTCCAGCTTCGCCAGCATTTCCTCGAACATGCGCACGGTCGGGTTCAGCCCGCGCGTGTAGGTCGGCCGCACTTTTTCGCCGCGGTATGTTTCGAGCATCTCGTCATAATTCGAGAAGGTGAAGAGCGAGGTCTGCACGATCGGCGGGACGACGGCATCGAAGGCGTTGCCTTCGTCATGGGCGGCGATCAGCGAGGCCTGGTCGAAAAAATCCGGGCCATTCATTTCGACATTTCCTCGATATCCTCTTCCACGATCTCGAGGATCTTCAGCGTTTTTCCGCGCGCCAGCTCCGCGTCCCCGGCGACGATGGCATCGAACAGCTCACGGTGATACGGGAACGATCGCCGCGCGAAATCCTGCCGGTCGAAAGGATGGTCCCAGAAGCGCTCGAACGCTTCGCGCATCTGCCCCAGGAGCTGCCGGAAAAGCGGGTTGTGCGTGGCATCGTAGACCGCCAGGTGAAAGGCCAGGTCTTCCGGCCCCGACGTGCCGGTGGCGAGATGGACGCGCTCCATCTCGATGAGTTTTTCCTCGATCGTCCGCAGATCGTCGACTGTCCGCCGCCGCGCCGCAACCATGCTTGCCTCGGCCTCGATGCCGCGGCGCACCTCGAGGGTGTGCAAGAGACCGTCGCGCAGCTCAGCCGTATTGAGCGACAGCGGCAAATGGATCGTGCCGGCGGATATCGGCTTGAGCAGATAGGTGCCGCTGCCTTTGCGGGTCTCGGTGACGCCGAGCGCTTCGAAACGCCCCATCGCCTCGCGAATCGTCGAACGCCCCACGGAAAGCGCGGCCATCAGTTCGCGTTCGGTCGGAAGCCGGTCACCGCTCTTCAGCGCAGCGCGCTCGACATAGTCTGCCAGCGCTTCCATGACTTGTTTGCCGCGGTCCAACGGCGGGAGCGTGGCGATTGCCACACGCGTGGCAGGTGCCCCGGGCAGTTCGCCGCGCATACGCATGGGTACCTACGCCCAAAATTGGTCTGACATCTTAGCAGTTTTGCGCGCCACCGGCCTTTCGTCAAGTGGCCTCGGCAGTGCAGAGGTTGCATTTCGGCTCACACCCATTGCGGAACCCTGGACGTTGCCGCGTCATCTGCGACCTTGCAAAAATCAGCTGCAAAACTGTGACTTTAATCAGCGATTTTGCGACAGTCGCTTTCAGCCAAAGCTACCGTTCAGCCTCATTTTGGAGAGAGGCCATCGAGCAGGAAGCCGAGGCCATTCCTGAAAGCGCCGTCCCAATCATTGTCCAACAGCAGACGAGAGCGTTCGATTGTCGGATAACGTTCGCTGAGACGTGTAAGGCGCTGCTGCGCAGCGGCCCTGTCGTCGTCCGAGAGGTCGAAGCTCGCCCGGGTGATGGTGGCGCCCATCACATAGTTCCAGAGCGACCATATCGCAACGTTCACATCTGCGTCCGCAACACCGGCCCTGGACAAGGTCTTGCTCAGCAGTTCCAAGCGACCGAGGATGTTCGGGCCGAGCGCCCGGCGCGGCAACAGCGATGCCGACCAAGGGTGGCGCAGCATGCTGGCGCGCCAGTCTTCAAGCATATGAACGACTTCCCCGCGCCAGTCTTGAGCTATTTGCGGCGGTCCGCGATATTCGAGGACCGAGTCGAGCGCCAGATCAAAGACATCCTCTTTGTTGTCGACGTGCCAATATAGGCTCATCACGCCCGAGCCGAGGCGATCGGCCAGCCGACGCATCGTCAATCCGTCGACTCCCTGGGCGTCAAGCAGTTCCACCGCGGTCGCCACGATACGTTCCCGAGAGAGCGGCGGTTCACTGCGCGGCTCCTGCAAGGGCTGGAGCCGCTCATTTATCCCTCGTTTGCTCCGGCCGCTGCGTTTGCCAGCCATCCGTCTTCCTCGCTGTTCAGAACGTCGATTTTGACCGGCAAACGCGAACGAATGTCGATCTGAACGATTGACTCGTACGGCGTACCATACGATGACTCGTACGTCGCACGAGTCATCGTATGGGCGATACGGTTAAAGTTCAATAATGCCGGCCGCGAGGCACGTTGCTCGCATAGCTAAGAGAAATCATGTCACGCGCAATCAAGCATCTGCTTATCGAAGGGCTAATCATCATGACCATGGGAGTTCCCACTGCCACGACAGCCAATGAGAAGGATCTCAAGCTGACCATCGTCAATCCACAAAACCTCTACGACCCGTCGCCAAATGGCTACAGCACGGCGGTGATCACGCCGCGCGGAGCCCGGGTGGCCTACATCTCCGGACAGGGCGGCCAAGACAGCACGGGAGCCTTGTCGCCCGACTTCGCTGTCCAGGTTGAGCAGGCCTACACAAATTTGCGCACCGCCCTCGATGCGCTCGGTGCGAGGCCGGATCAGGTCGCCAAGCTCACCGTCTTCGTGGTCGATCACGATATGTCCAAGCTTGAGGTGTTGACCAAGAACGTCAAAAAAATGTTCGGTGAAGCGCTGCCGGCGCAGACCCTGATTCCCGTCCCCAAGCTTGCAATTGACCCCATGCTCTTCGAGGTGGAGGCCGTCGTCATTCTGGAATAGTGGTGCAGCTCGCCTTTCGCAATTGTCCAGAGCTTCGCGGAATTACGAATTACGGATCGCGGTAGGGACGCTCAGCAATGGGCGTCCTACCGCGATCAGTAATTAGACGCCATCAACAGCAAAACCGGACAGCCGGCATTTCCGAGATCAGGCCATAATTGGACATTTTGCTGATTTGCCTCCCTGACTGCACTACAACAAGGCACAGATGGTGCTTAACGGGATCTCCATGATGCGGGCAATCCGATCCGCCTTGGCAATCGTCCTACTATCCGTTTCCGCTTTCGGAGCCGATAATTCTCCTGGAGAGGATGCGATTAGGAGCCTCCTTATCAGACCGGAGACCTGGACGATGTACTTGGAGTTCACGGACGCGGCGATGCCCAGCGACCGAGCCCAGAAGATGATTTGGGAGTACTTTCAGCGTGATCAAAAGGTAATGGGACGCCGGGTCGGCCTCGCATTTGGAGGCTGCGATCTTGAACTCTCGTTGAGAAGCGACGGGTTCAGTTTTCGTTGGTGCCCGCCCCTCGACGCCGGCGGGCCCTCACTCGTTTACGATCCGAGTGATCCACAATACCCCTTCAAGGGTCACGGTCCGCAAAAGATCTGGCTCAAGGCAAACGAATGAAGGAGGGGGGCGCGATGGTGGCGCCCGCCACCCTTCCGCTCATGCCGGTACCGGGTTGTTGCCGGCGCCCAGGCCACTGGAATATCGGTGACAGTGCCCTTTGTCTATTTTGCAATCTAATTGGCACAGCCGTCATCGCGCGTAAGCCCGACCGCATCGCCGAGCAAATTGGCAAGGCCGTGAAAAGGGGAAAACGAGGCAGGCGACGAAGGAAAAATAGTGGGGATCGAGGAGCCGAATGTGATGGCATTGGATCGCGTACGTGCGTTGGTATTCGACGTGTTCGGCACTGTCGTCGATTGGCGCAGCGGCGTGGCGCGCGATGCTGAGCCGTTCCTGAAGCGGCATGGAGCAGGATCCGCTATCCCTACCGCTTTCGCGGATGCGTGGCGTCGCCGTTACTCTCCAGCGATGGAGGAGGTGCGCAGCGGCCGGCGGCCCTTTACACGGCTCGACGTGCTGCATCGGGAGAATCTGGAAGCCATTTTGCAAGAATTCGGGATCGACCCGGCTTCGGTGCCGGCGTCCGAGCTGGACGAACTGAACCTGGCATGGCACCGATTGGAGCCATGGCCGGACGTGGTGGCCGGCCTTACACGGCTCAGGGCCCGCTATATCATCGCGCCGCTCTCGAACGGCAACATCGTCCTCATGCTCAACATGGCGAAGCGGAGTCGCATCCCCTGGGATGCGATCCTCGGCGCCGAAGTCGTGCAAGCCTACAAGCCTGCGCCGGAAGCCTATCTTCGCACCGCTGACGTGCTGTCAATGAAGCCGGATGAGATCTGTCTTGTGGCCGCCCACAATGGCGACCTTGCAGCGGCTCGGGCATGCGGATTGCGAACAGCCTTTGTCCCGCGTCCGACCGAGCACGGGGTGGCGCAGACCACGGATCTGCACCCTGATCAAGCCTGGGACCTGGTGGCCAGCGACTTCATTGACTTGGCTGAACGACTTCAGTTGTAGCAACCCCAGGTTGCTGATCGCCCAGGCGGCAGGCTTTGCTACGCCTTGCGTTCCCAGCGCCGGTCTGAGGTCTGCTGCCAGTAGGTGACTGCGTGGCCGGCTTCCTTCATCGTCTTCCAGTGCGTGCGCGCCGCCTCGAGCTGGGCCGCATCGTGGCCGTCGAACAGGAACACGGCGCGCTCGTAACCGGCAAGCTTCGGCGGCACCGCGCCGTCAACCAGGAAGCGTATCTGCGCCTCGTTCGGATTGTCATGGCTGGTTGTCAAAAGGATCGGCTGCTCGGCCAGATAGGATTCGCGGTCCGTCGCATGCGCCAGGAAGGAATCGTCCCTGAAGGTCCAAAGATGCTGGTCCAGTGCGTCGCGCCGTTCTTCGGAGCCGGTCTGTACCACGGCGCGCCAACCGCGATCGACACTGCGCTCGAGCAGGCCGGGCAACGCATCCTCCAGAGTCGATTCGGTCAGGTGGTAGAACAGGACGTCGGCCATGATCGCGCCTTGAAAGGCCTCACTCCTCATAGTTGTCGCGAACCAGCCGGTCGAGCAGCCTGACGCCGAAGCCGGAGGCCCATGACTGGTTGATCTCGCTGGACGGCGCGCCCATCGCGGTGCCGGCGATGTCGAGATGCGCCCAGGGTGTATCCCTGACGAATCGCTGCAGGAACTGCGCCGCGATGATGGCACCGCCATAGCGGCCGCCGATGTTCTTCATGTCGGCATTTTTCGAATCGATCAGCTTGTCGTATTCGGTGCCGAGCGGCATCCGCCACACGCGTTCCTGCGTCGCCTGCCCGGCGCTCGTCAGCCTGTTCGCCAATTCGTCATTGTTGGAGAACAGCCCGGCATAGTGCTGGCCGAGCGCGACCATGGTGGCGCCGGTCAGCGTCGCCAGATTGACCATGAATTTCGGCTGGAAGCGATCGCTGCAGTACCACAGCGCATCGGCCAGGACGAGGCGGCCTTCGGCGTCGGTGTTGAGCACCTCGATGGTCTGGCCCGACATCGAAGTGACGATGTCGCCGGGGCGCTGCGCATGGCCGTCGACGGCATTTTCCACCAGCCCGATGATGCCGACGACATTGGCCTTGGCCTTGCGCGCGGCCAGCGCGTGCATCAGCCCGGTCACCGCGGCCGCGCCGCCCATGTCGCCCTTCATGTCCTCCATGCCGGAGGCCGTCTTTATCGAATTGCCGCCGGTGTCGAAAGTGACGCCTTTGCCGACGAAAGCAATCGGGCTGTCCTTGGCCTTGCCGCCGTTCCATCGCATGACGGCCAGGCGCGCGCCACGCGGCGAGCCTTGTGCGACGCCGAGCAGCGCGCCCATGCCGAGCTTCTTCATCTCCTTCTCGACCAGGATCTCGACCGCGACGCCGAGCGCCTCCAGTTCGTTGACGCGGGCGGCGAATTCCACCGGCCCCAGTATATTGGCCGGTTCGTTGACCAGATCGCGCGCCAGGAGCACGCCGTCGATCACCGCCACCTCGTCGGCGAAGGCCTTTTTCGCCGACGCCGGGTCGGCGGTGTGGATGGTCACCTTAACCGGCTTTTTGGGCTCGGCCTTGTTGCCGTCGCGCTGGCCGTCGCCATTGTCCTTTTTCGTCTTGTACTTGTCGAAAGCATAGCTGCGCAGAAGAATGCCCGCGGCAAGCTGTGCCGCTTGCCTGCCGCCGACGTCAGCACCCGGCAGATCGAGCATGACCGCCACCTCCGTCGCCTTGCGCAAGGATGCAGCGATGGTGCCGCCAAGCTTGAGCCAGGCATAGTCGTCGAGCGCCGAGACCTTGCCGGCGCCGACCGCCACCAGCCGGTCGAGCGATGTGCCCTCCGGCGCCAGCACTTCGACCAGGCCGGCGAACTTGCCGGAAAAGTCGGCCACCGGAAACGCCCGCTCCAGGGTCTTTGCCGGATCGCAAGCCTTTGCCGCGTCGCCGAGACCGCCATCGTTGGCCGCCAGCATGAAGACGCTGCCTTTTTTGGGCACTGCGAACCTGGCAAAGGCGATCGAAGGTCTCGAAGTCATCATGTCCTGCTTTCGGGAAAGGCGTTGGGTTTTCGGGGGAGTGCCTTGACGAACCAGATATTTGGCTGTTTCCGACCGGAAGCACCACCCCCATTTTCAATCATCGCCCCTGCCTGGCGATCTGCTGCGTGATTCTGTTGGCGCCGATCACGACCGCACCGTGAAAAATCGATTCCTGGCCGGTTTTGCTGCGCAATTCTGTTACTTCTGCTTTCATGCTTGTACCTGTCGCAGCCGCGGCGGCCATGTCGGTGACCGGCGCGACATTTGGTCGTTTTCCGGCATTTGGCAAGACTTTGCCGGAATCCGATCCCATATGGCAGATGGAATCGATGGCGATTCGTCGCGGCACGGCCCCGCTTTACTGCCGCAACCTGTTGTTAACCATTGATGTTCGCCCTTTCTTATCCAATGCCGCCGACACTCCGGCCACCGGAAACAACGATGTGGGACGGGAACCAGATCGAACCGCCAACGGACCGGTTGTGCAGGCGTCGCCGGGCGACTACCTTGTCTGGAGGCATGATGCCGTTCGGCAAAATCGAGAAAAGCCTTCATGAAGGTCGTTGAACGCTACATCATGCGTCGTGCGTTGGCGGTCTTCCTCGCAGCGCTCATCTGGACGCTGGCGATCGTGTGGACGACGCAGGTGCTCGCCCGCATCGATCTCGTGACCGACAGCGGGCAGTCGGCGCTGACCTTCTTCGAGGTCGCTGCGCTGATCATTCCGTCGATCGTCCCGATCGTCGTGCCCTTCGCCCTGGTGGTCGCGGTCGCGCAGACACTGAGCGCGATGAATTCCGATTCTGAGCTTGCCGTCTTGAACGCCGCAGGCGCTTCGCGCTGGACCATCGTCAGGCCGATCATGCTCCTGGCACTGGCGGCCAGTGTTTTTTCGTTCGCCGTCGACAACGGCGTCGACCCCTATGCACGACAGAAAAACCGCGAGCTGGTGGCGTCGTCGCGCGCCGATCTTCTGTCGCTCATCATCCAGGAAGGCACCTTCCACAAGATCGACGACGGCCTGTTCCTGCAGATCGGCCAGCGGCTTCCGGACAACCGCCTTGGCGGCATTTTTGTCGCCGATTCACGCGAAGAAGGCGTCAACCTCATCTACTACGCCAAGAGCGGCGCCATCATCGAAAGTGGCGACGAGCGGGTGCTGATGATGAACGACGGCGTCATCCATCGCAAAACGCTGGCCGGCGATCTTTCGGTCATCCGGTTCACCTCCTATGCCTTCGACCTGTCGGCCTTCATGTCGGCCTCATCGGAGGTATTGCTCTTGCCGAAGGACCGGACGACACAGTACCTGCTCAATCCCAGTCCGAACGACAAGATGTTCCAGAAAAGGCCGAACAAGTACCTGGCCGAGGTCCACCAGCGTTTCTCCGAATGGTCCTATTCACTCGTTTTCGCGCTGATCGCGCTTGCAGTCGCGGGAGACGCGCGCTCCCATCGCGAGGCGCGCATTCATCCGCTGATCACGTCTATCGCGATTGCCCTTTTCGTGCGCTGGCTCGGTTTCTTTGCCGCTGGGAAGGCCGACAACATTCCGCAATACGCCTATGTGGTCTACGGCGTTCCTATTGTGGCCTCCGCAGTCGCGACATGGTTCATCGTCTCCAACCGAACCATGGAACTGCCGGTCGCCTGGGCCGACTGGATGACGAATTTCGCCGGCCGCTTCGGTGACGGCTGGAGCGCCCTGAAGCTCCGCTTCGCCAGGCGCGGCGCTTCTGGCCAAGAGGCCAGCTGATGGGCTGGACACGCTAATGGGCTGGACTCTGGGCAGATACTTCTTCTTCCGCTACGTGACGATCACCATCTGGTTCTTCATCGGCCTCCTGGCGCTTGTGTTCCTGATCGACTTCACCGAGCTTTCCGGCCGCACGACCGGCTTGCCGGGTTTTACCTACGGCACGGCGTTTGCCATCTCAGGATTGCGAATGCCGATGATCATGCTGCAGACGGTGCCGTTCGTCGGCCTGTTCTCGGCGATGGCGACGCTGGTCTCGCTTAATCGCAGGTATGAACTGGTCATCGCGCGTTCCGCCGGCGTATCCGCATGGCAATTCCTGCTGCCGTGCTGCATCGGGGCGCTGCTGTTCGGGGTGTTGTCGGTCGGCGTCATCAATCCGATCGCCGCGTATGCGTTTTCCTGGTCCGAAAAAATCGAAACCCAGCTCCGCTCCGGCAAGTCGAACACCGTCTCGGCTGACGCCGAGCCCTGGATCCGGCAGAAAACCAGTTCCGGCGATACTATCATCGGCGCGCGCGCCATCCTCAATCAAGGCCTGGAGATGGCCGACGCCGCCTTCTTCGTCCTCAACCCGCAAGGCGACATCGTCGAACGCAAGGACGCAGCGCACGCCTATTTGCGGGATGGCTACTGGGAACTGCAGGACGTCAAGGTGTTCCGGGACGGCAACATCCAATCGGTGGCAACCGACCGCATACCGACCGATCTCAAGCCCGAGTTCGTGCAAGAGCGGCTGGCGCGCCCGGAAACCATCCCTTTCTACGATCTGCCCGGCAAGATCGAGGTTGCCCGCTCCTTCGGCCTCAAGGCAAATGCCTTTGCCATGCAATTTGATTCACTGGTAGCGCTGCCGTTCCTTCTCGTCGCCATGACTTTGATCGCCGCAACGGTGTCGATGCGATTTGCGAGGATGGGACAATCCGCGACGATGATTCTGGGTGGCGTCCTGGCCGGGTTTCTGCTTTATGTCGTGACAGTGCTGGTCAAGGCATTCGGCGTGGCGGGATTCGTACCCACAGTCGTCGCTGCATGGGTTCCGGTTGTCGTGGCTATGTTCTTCGGGGTGACTTTCTTGCTGTACAAGGAAGACGGCTAGTGAGGGGGGCGGTTTTGCGCATCCATAGGCATGCCGATTCGGCGCGCCTCTATGGCGCGAGCGCCTTGGCGTGCCTGCTCGCTTGCGTCGTTCCGAGTATCCCGGCTTTTGCCCAGGATATCAGCGGCATGGCAGCCGACGTTCCCACCGGTTCGCAAATGCTGCTGGCGGCAGATACGCTGGTCTATGACAATGACAACCAGACCGTAACGGCCGTCGGCGGCGTGCAGATCGATTATGGCGGCAACCGCCTCGTCGCCCAGCGGGTAGAATACAATCGCAACACCAAGCGGCTCGTCGCCAGCGGCAATGTCGAGGTCATCAACAGCGACGGCACCAAGATCTATTCGCAGCATGTCGACATCACCGACGATTTTGCCGACGGCTTCGTCAACGCGCTGCGTGTCGAAACCGTCGACAAGACCTATTTCGCCGCCGAAAGCGCGGAACGCATGGGCGGCGTGCTGACGACGTTCCACAACGGCGTCTACACGGCCTGCGAGCCGTGCGAGGACAAGCCGGACAAAGCGCCGACCTGGCGCATCAAGGCCAGAAAGATCATCTGGAACGGCGAAAAGAAGACGGTTCGCTTCGAGAATTCGAATTTCGAGTTCTTCGGCTTTCCGCTCGCCTATCTGCCGGCCTTCGAGATTGCCGACCCGACCGTCAAGCGCAAGAGCGGCTTCCTGATCCCCAGCATCGCTTACAAGAGCGACCTCGGCCTCGGCGTCAAAGTCCCCTATTATTTCGCGCTCTCACCAACCTACGACCTCACCGTCACCGGCAGCGGCTATACCAGGCAGGGCTTTCTCGGCGAAGCCGAGTGGCGCCAGCGCTTCAACAACGGCCAGTACAGTCTGAAGATCGCCGGCATCCGGCAAGAGGATCCCGACGAGTTTATCGACGACGACGGGCGCAATGTCGATTCGGGTGCGGCCGGCGACCCGAACGAGTTCCGCGGCATGATGGGCACCAAGGGCCAGTTCGCTATCAATCCGCGCTGGGACTTCGGCTGGGACGTCCTGCTGCAGACCGACAAGAACTTCTCACGCACCTACGCCATCGAAGACTTCGGCGACAGCGTGCATCGCTCCTCGATCTACCTGACCGGCCTCAACGGCCGCAACTATTTCGACGTGCGCGCCATGCGCTTTGTGGTCCAGGAAGAGGCACTCCCTGACGATCCGACCGCGCGCGCCGGCAAACAGCCCTGGGTGCTGCCCTCGCTCGACTACGCCTACATCCCCGACATGGCGGTGGGCGGCGGGCAGCTGTCGCTCAATGTCAACGCGCAGGCTATCAGCCGCGACAGGCTGGATAGGGCCCTTGCCGATCCGAACAACGCTGCGTCCGTCACCAGTGTACGCGGCATCGAGGGCCAATCGGGCCGTCTCACTGCCGAAGCGGAATGGAAGCGCACCTTCACCACCGATGGCGGGCTGCTGCTGACGCCCCTGCTGGCGCTGCGCGGCGATGCCGGCTATGTCAACGCCTCTTCGGGATCGCTCAATGCCATCAATCAGATGGCGTCTAACCTCGGCGTCGACGACGATACGCGATCGTCGCTCGCCCGCTTCATGGCAACCGCCGGACTGGAAATGCGCTGGCCGGTGCTGTTTTCGTCGACCAGTTCCAGTCACATCTTCGAGCCGATGGCGCAGGTGTTCGTGCGTCCGAACGAGCAATATGTCGGCGGCCTCGCTGTTCCCAACGAGGACGCACAGAGCTTCGTCTTTGATGCCACGACATTGTTCGAGCGCGACAAGTTCTCCGGCTACGACCGCTTGGAAGGCGGCACGCGCGCCAATGTTGGGCTGCGCTATTCCGGCGCCTATGACAATGGCTGGAGCACCAACGCGCTATTCGGCCAATCCTACCAGCTTGACGGCCAGAACTCCTTCGACGCGCCGGACCTGGTCAACGTCGGCGAAGATTCGGGCCTGGAGACCGCGAGCTCCGATTATGTCGGCCTTGTCGGATTCAACAGCCCCGGCGGGCTTTCCGGCTCGGTCAGCGGCCGCTTCGACGAGCAGAGCTTCGAGATTCGCCGCGCCGAGGTGAAGGCAGCCTATTCCGGCCTGCCGATTTCGTTCAGCGCCAAATACGCCTTCATCCAGGCTCAGCCGCTCTATGGTTTCACGACCGATCGTCACGAGGTCACGCTCGGCGCCTCGGCGCAACTTGCTGAGAACTGGCGTGTCTTCGGTACCGGCACCTACGATCTCGAGCAAAGCGTCCTGGTCAAGGACGGGGTCGGCTTTGCCTATAGTGATGATTGCTTCACCTACTTGATGACGTTCTCGGAATCCCGCGACCTGAGCACCAAGGAAGTGTCGCAGAATATCGGTTTCAACCTGTCGTTTCGCACGCTCGGCGATTTCGGCTCGACGCAAAGCTCCTTCAACACTGTCCAGTAGCAGACCACTGGCCAATAACGGACAGGCGGAACGGGCGGCCGGCCAACACACCAGCCCGAAAAATTCAAAGTGTCTTGAGCATACGTCGTGCGTAAAAGTGGACGCACTTCGCAGCTAACGACATCGTTTCGCCGCATAGCACAGGCACGGGTTCCAGTTCCCTCAAAATGCGATAAAATTGGGCCGCAACCGAGATAGGATTGGGATGCTTTCGATGAGGAAATACCTCTTTTCGGCAGGGTTCGCGCTGCTGGTGGCGGCGACCTCAGCCTCGATCACCATGATGACGCCGCCGGCTTTCGCCAGCCAGATCAAATACGTCGTCAACAACGTACCGATCACCACTGGCGACATCCAGCATCGGGCTGCCTTCCTGCGCCTGCAGCGCAAGAAGGGCAATGCCGCCGAGGAAATGATCGAGCAGACGCTGCGCGTCGCCGAAGCCAAGCGTCTCGGCATCCGCATCAGCGACGCCCAGGTCGAGGCTGCCTATCAGCGCTTTGCCACGACCAACAAGATGCAGCTCAAGCAACTCGACGGCGTCATGGCGCAGTCCGGCGTCGGCAAGGAGCATTTCAAGGAGTTCATCCGCTCCCAGATGGCCTGGAACCAGGCGCTGACCGCGCGCCATCGCTCAGAGAGCGGCGGCTCCGTGAGCGAGCAGGACGCAGTCAGGCGCATGCTCGACAAGGGCGGCAACAAGCCGACCGCCATGGAGTACATGCTGCAGCAGGTCATTTTCGTCGTGCCGGCGGCCGAGCGCAGCGCGACGCTGTCCAAGCGCAAGCGCGAGGCCGACGCCATGCGCGCCCGCTTCAACGGCTGCAACACCTCGCGCGAATTCGCCAAGGGCCTGATCGACGTCACTGTTCGCGATCTCGGCCGGATACTGGCGCCGCAATTGCCGCCGGACTGGGCCGACCAGATCAAGGCCACCAAGGTCGGCGGCGCCACCCCCACGCGCGAAACAGACCGCGGCGTCGAGTTCATCGGCATCTGCTCGTCGCGCGAAGTGTCCGACGACAAGGCCGCCCAGATGGTGTTCCAGAGCGAAGGCTCGAGTGGCAAGGACGCCGACGAGCTCTCCACGAAATATGTCGAGGAGTTGCGGAAGAAAGCCCGCATCGTCGAGCGCTGAAGTCGCCAGAGGCAGCGCTGGCGCTGAGCGCCGGCGATCCATCCGGCGTCGGGCCGGAAATCGCCATTGCCGCCTGGCAGGCGCGTGACAGCGCTGGTGTGCCGCCCTTCTACCTTGTAGCCGATCCGGCGCTGATTGCCGCACGGGCGCGCCTGCTCGGCGCCGATGTGCCAATCACGGAGACAGTGCCAGCCGAAGCGGAGCGCGTCTTTGAGCGCGCCCTGCCCGTCATGCCGCTTGCCGCCCGCTTCGTCGACGACCCCGGCCGGCCGGACCCGGCCAACGCCGCCGGCATCATCGAGGCCATCGACCGCGCTGTTGACGACTGCCTTGGCGGTCGCGCGGCGGCGGTCGTTACGTGCCCGATCGCCAAGAAGCCGCTCTACGATGCCGGCTTCCGTTTTCCCGGTCACACTGAGTATCTGGCGCATCTGGCGACGCTCCACACCGGCGCACAAGCGATGCCGGTGATGATGCTTGCCGGTCCCGAGTTGCGCACGGTTCCGGTCACCATCCACATTGCACTGCGCGAGGTGCCGGAAGCGCTGACGACGGAATTGATCGTCGCGACCGCCCGCATCACCGCCGCCGACCTCGAATATCGCTTCGGCATTGCCAAGCCGCGGCTTGCCGTTGCCGGCCTCAATCCGCATGCCGGTGAAGGCGGCGCGATGGGCGCCGAGGACGAGCGCATCATCCGCCCGGCGATCGAAAGGCTGAGGGCGGAGGGCATCGACGCTTTCGGGCCGCTGCCGGCCGACACGCTGTTCCACGCCCGCGCCCGAGCCGGCTACGATGTGGCGCTGTGCATGTATCACGATCAGGCGCTGATCCCGGCCAAGGCACTGGCGTTCGACGAGGCGGTCAACGTTACGCTCGGCCTACCCTTCATCCGCACTTCACCGGATCACGGCACAGCTTTCGATATCACCGGCAAGGGCATAGCCCGGACCGACAGCCTGATCGCGGCGCTCAGGCTCGCCCGCAGGCTTGCCGACATCGGGGCGAAGGCTGCCGCCGCATGAGGCTTTGCATGAGAGCGGTCGCATGAGCACCGACGGGCTGCCGCCGTTACGCGCGGTGATCGAACGCCATGGGTTGCAGGCAAAAAAGGCGCTCGGCCAGAATTTTCTGCTCGACCTCAACCTGACCGGCAAGATCGCGCGCGCCGCCGGCGACCTGACCGACGCCACGGTAATCGAGGTCGGTCCGGGTCCAGGTGGCCTGACCCGGGCGCTGCTGTCCCACGGCGCGGCTCGGGTCATCGCCATCGAGCGCGACGAGCGCTGCCTGGCAGCGCTTGCGGAGGTGTCAGATCACTATCCGGGCCGTTTGGAAATCATTGCCGGCGACGCGTTGAAGACGGATTTTGCAGCGCTTGCCGAAGGCGCACATGGAGGCAATGGATCTGTGAGGATCGTCGCCAACCTGCCCTACAATATCGGCACCGAACTTTTGATACGCTGGCTGACCGTCGCCGAATGGCCGCCCTTTTACGCATCGATGACGCTTATGTTCCAGCGCGAGGTGGCCGAGCGCATCGTCGCCCGCCCCGGCAGCGATGCCTATGGCCGGCTGGGCGTGCTGGCAGGCTGGCGGACGGAGGCAAAAATCGCTTTCGACGTGCCGCCGCAAGCCTTCACGCCGCCGCCCAAGGTGGTGTCGTCGGTGGTGCATCTGGTGCCGCGGGCAAATCCGCTGCCCGCCGAGGTCAAGAAGCTCGGCCGCGTTACCGAAGCGGCCTTCGGCCAGCGCCGCAAAATGCTGCGGCAGAGCGTCAGGAGCCTCGGCGGCGAAGCCCTGCTCACCCGCGCCGGCATCGATCCGACGCGGCGGGCGGAAACCTTGAGCGTCGAGGAATTCGTGCGACTGACCAACGCGGTGTGATTGCGGCGGCCCCTAGTCCGTCTTCTCATCGAGCAGCCCCGAGACGAAATCGAACAGCCCGGGCCGGCGGTCGCGTCTGAGCCGCTCGGCGATGACTATGCCGCGTACCTCGGCGAAGGCACGGTCGAGATCGTCGTTGATGATGACGAAATCATATTCCTTCCAGTGCTCGATCTCGTTGCGAGCGTTCTTCAGACGCGTCTCGATCACCGATTCCTGGTCCTCGGCGCGGCGCTTCAGCCGCGCCTTCAACTCTTTCATCGAGGGCGGCAAGATGAAGATCGAGACGATGTCGGCGCGCATCTTCTCCTTGAGTTGCTGGGCGCCCTGCCAGTCGATGTCGAACAACATGTCGCGGCCCTGTGCCAGCGCCAATTCGGCCGGCTCACGCGGCGTGGCATAGCAATTGCCATGCACTTCGGCCCATTCAAGCAGTTCGTCCGAATCGCGCAGCCGCTCGAACTCACGCATGGTGCGAAAATGATAGTGGACGCCTTCGATCTCGCTGCCGCGGCGCGGCCGCGTGGTGACGGAAACCGACAGTTCGAGACTAGAATCGCTTTCCAGAAGATTGCGCGCGATCGTCGACTTGCCGGCGCCGGACGGCGACGACAGCACGAGCATCAAACCCCGGCGGCGAATGCGGGAACCCAAATCCCTGGCAACCATAGGCTCCTTGGCGACCATCAGGGTTACTCCAGATTCTGGACCTGTTCGCGAAACTGGTCGACGACCGCCTTCAGCTCCAGCCCTATGGCGGTGATCGCAGCGGCGTTCGACTTCGAACACAGCGTATTCGATTCGCGGTTGAATTCCTGCGCCAGAAAATCGAGCTTGCGGCCGATGGCGCCGCCGCCTGCCAGCAGCACCCGGCCGGATGCCACATGTGTCTTCAGCCGGTCGATCTCCTCGCGGATATCGGCCTTGGTGGCCAGGAACGCCGCTTCCATATGCAACCGGCTGGCGTCGAGATTGGCGGAGGCATCCATCAGCAGCCGCACCTGCTCGGTAATCCGTTCGCGGATCACCGCCGGCTCGCGCGACGGATCGGCCTCGGCGCGCAGCGTCAGCGCTTCGATAGCGTCGATATGACCGGACAGCAGCGAGCGCAGGGCGGTGCCCTCGCCCTGGCGTGCCTGCTCCAGCCCGCCCAGCGCCACTTCGAGCGCCGAGAGTATCGCGCTGTCGAGCGCCGCCCGCGCCTCTTCGGTTTCGACGGTTTCGGGGATGTCGAGCACGCCGCGCAGCGAAAGCAGCCCGTCGGCTGTCGCAGGCGCTGCGCCGAACATCTCCTGCAGCCGCTTGGCCTGCCCCGCCAGATCTCTCAGGAAGGCCTCGTTGACCACGGGCTGCGCCTGCTGGCCGGCTGCGCGGCCGACGGTCAGCGTTGCCTGGAAATTGCCGCGCGCAAAGCGCTTCTGCACCGTCTGCCTGGCGGCCGGCTCAAGTCGCTCGAGGCCTTGCGGCAGCCGCAGCCTGACCTCGACGCTCTTGCCGTTGACCGACTTGACCTCCCAGGCGATCGACGTGCCGTCATGTTCGGCGACGGCCCGTGCAAAACCGGTCATGCTCTGCAAATTCATGATGCCCTTGCTTCCCCCTGGCGCATGATCCCGGAAGCGGTTCCGGGCCAGATCGTGCGCGGCTTCAAAATCCGGAGCGCCTGTTCGCGTCGAATCGGACGCAGGGCGCTCCTGATGACAAAATCAGCACGTCCCGGCCGTCAGACGAATCGGAGGGACGATTTCAAACCGTCCGGCGCTACTGCGCCGCCGCTCCAGCATCGCCATCGCCGCCGTCAACCGGCGCGTCGGTCTGACCTTCCACCTTGGCGGCGTCGGCCTTGGCAGCACCGGCCTTGGCGGCTTCATCGGCCAGTTCCTTCTGCAGCGCCCGGTAGCGGGCGACGTTCTCGTTGTGCTCGGCCAGCGTCGCGGCAAAGACGTGACCGCCGGTGCCGTCGGCAACGAAATACAGGTCGTCGGTCTTCGACGGATTGGCGACGGCTTCCAGTGCCGCACGGCCAGGATTGGCGATCGGCGTCGGCGGCAAGCCGTTGATCAGATAAGTGTTGTAGGGCGTCGGCTTCTTGATGTCAGACTGATAAATCGGGCGGTCGGCGGGTTTGCCCTTGCCGCCGAACAGGCCGTAGATAATGGTCGGATCGGACTGCAGCCGCATGCCCTTGGCCAACCGGTTGAGGAAGACGGCCGCGACCCGCGAGCGTTCGTCGCCCTTGCCCGTCTCTTTCTCGACGATCGAAGCCAGGGTGACGAAGTCTTCGACACTGGCCAGAGGCAGATCGGGGGCGCGCCGCTGCCAGACTTCCTCGACAAGGTTCTTCTGGTCCGCCAAAAGCTTTTCGACCATCTGCTGGCGTGTCGCGCCGCGGGTGAAACGCAGCGTGTCGGTAGCAAGGCTGCCCTCGGGTGGAATGGTCCGCGGCATATCGCCGTCGAGCGCTGCCTGATCGGCGATGCGCTGCAGCGCCTGCTCGACCGTCAGCCCCTCGGGGACGGTCAGCGAATACATCACCGACTTGCCGCTCTTCAGCAACTCCATGATGTCGCGCATCGAGGCCTGCGGCTTGATCTCGTATTCGCCGGCCTTCAGGGCGGAATCATTGCCAAAAGCGCGCACGCCAAGGCGGAAGATGCGCGCGTCGCTGATCAGTCCGCGCCGCTCGAGCTGCTCTGCAATCTCCTGGACGCCGGTGTTCGGCTTGACCAGGAAGGTGTCGGCATTGGCCGAAGGGCCGGGCTCGTTAAATTCCTGCTTGCCGAAATACAAGGCAAAGCCAGCCGCCAGAACCATCAGCATCACCAGGGAGATGACGAAGTTCATGAACACCACGAACTGGCTGCGCGAGGCGCGCGAGCGCTTGGGCGGCGGCGTGCCGGCTTCAGGCCGCAATGCCTCGCTGGCCGTTTTCGGCACGATCGGGCCCGACGGTGCGGACCGTTGCCCGAATTGCCCGTTGTCCGCCGAATTTGTGCTCATGGCGCCCTACCGTTTGATCTTGCAACGAATCCCTTTGGGCACAGTAGGGGCGAATATGGCAAAATTGACGACACGCATAGACCGTGTCGGTCGGCGGACCGGTCAGCCATTGTAGCGCTGGAAGACCAGCGAGGCGTTGGTGCCGCCGAAGCCGAAAGAATTGGACAGCGCCACATCGATTTGGCGGGCGCGCGGCTTGTGCGGCACCAGGTCGATCGCCGTTTCGCGCTCCGGGTTGTCGAGATTGATGGTGGCCGGCGCGATGTTGTCGCGAATGGCGAGGATCGAAAAAATCGCCTCGGCGGCGCCCGCCGCACCCAGAAGGTGGCCTATCGACGACTTGGTCGACGACATCGATATTTTCGAAGCGGCGTTGCCGACCAGCCGCTCGACGGCGCCCAGTTCGATCGTGTCAGCCATGGTCGAGGTGCCGTGCGCATTGATGTAGTCGACGTCTGCGGGCGTCAGCTTGGCCCGGTTCAGCGCCGCCACCATGCAACGGAAGGCGCCGTCACCATCTTCGGCCGGCGCGGTGATGTGATAGGCATCGCCGGTCAAGCCGTAACCGGTGACCTCGGCATAGATCTTGGCGCCGCGCGCCTTGGCGTGTTCCAGTTCCTCCAAAATGACGACGCCGGCGCCCTCGCCCATGACGAAGCCGTCGCGGTCGCGGTCATAGGGACGCGAGGCCGTTTCCGGAGCGTCGTTGCGGTCGGTCGACAGCGCCCGGCAAGCGGCGAAGCCGGCGATCGACAGCCGCGTCACCGGCGCTTCCGTGCCGCCTGCGACCATCACGTCGGCATCGCCCCACATGATCAGCCGGGCGGCATCGCCGATGGCATGCGCACCAGTGGAGCAAGCCGTGACGACGGCGTGGTTGGGGCCTTTCAGCCCATGCCGGATCGAAACCTGGCCGGATACAAGATTGATGATCTGGCCGGGGATGAAGAACGGGCTGATGCGGCGCGGACCGCGCTCCTTCAGGATCATCGCGTTCTCGGCGATGCCTTCGATGCCGCCGATGCCGGAGCCGATCAGCACGCCGGTGGCGCATTGCTCCTGATGCGTCTTCGGCGCCCACCCCGAATCCTTCAGCGCCTCGTCGGCGGCCGCGATCCCGTAGAGGATGAAGTCGCCGATCTTGCGCAGTTCCTTCGGCTCGAGAACGGTCTCGGGATTGAAGGTGGCATTCTCACCATTGCCGCGCGGGATGACGTGGGCGACCTTGCAGGCAAGATCCTCCACCTCGAACTCGGTGATCCGCTTGGCTGCGCTGCGGCCGGTCAGAAGTTCCTTCCAGCCGTGCTCAAAGCCTGCGCCGAACGGCGAAAGCAGCCCAAGGCCCGTGACGACGACACGCCTCATCGCAGGTCCTCCTCGGTGATGACTGCAAATAGCGTCAGGCCGAAGCCTTGTCGATGTACTTCACCGCATCGCCGACAGTCAGGATGGTTTCGGCCGCATCGTCCGGGATCTCGACGCCGAATTCTTCTTCGAACGCCATGACGAGTTCGACCGTGTCGAGACTGTCCGCGCCCAGATCATCGATGAAGCTCGCCTGCTCCGTCACCTTGTCGGCATCGACGCCAAGGTGCTCGATAACGATCTTCTTGACGCGCTCTGCGGTGTCACTCATTTGGGCATCCTCGTCTTTTGTTTGTCTGTCTTCGTTAGCGGGCAGAATGCCGCTAATCAAGCTGAAAGATGGTCCTGTCGGAAACGCAACGGCACCGGACCGGTTTTTGCCCGAACCGCCGGGTTGCGGGCCGCATTACACGAAAATCGGCCGGGCTCCAAGGCGAAAAGGGTGTTTCCCGCAACTGTCAAATCATCGCCATGCCGCCATTGACGTGAATGGTCTGGCCGGTGACATAGGCGGCTTCGTTGGAAGCGAGGTAAGCGACGGCGGAGGCGACTTCGGCGCTGGTGCCCATGCGCCGTGTCGGAATCGCCGCCATGATCGCCTCTTTCTGCTTGTCGTTGAGCTTGTCGGTCATCGCCGATTCGATGAAGCCGGGGGCGACGCAGTTGACGGTGATGTTGCGCGTGGCGATCTCCTGCGCCAGCGACTTGGAAAAGCCGATCATGCCGGCCTTGGAGGCGCAGTAGTTGGTTTGGCCGGGATTGCCGGTGACGCCAACCACAGAGGTGATGTTGATGATGCGGCCATGCCGGCGCCGCATCATCGGATGGGTGAGTTCGCGGGTCAGCCGGAACACGGCGGTCAGATTGACCTCAAGCACCGAATCCCAGTCGGCGTCCGCCATGCGCACGAAAAGCCCGTCCTTGGTGATGCCGGCATTGTTGACGAGAATGTCGACGCCTTCGAGATCGGCCTCGACCTTTTGGCCGAGCGCCTTAACCTCGTCGCGATTGGAAAGGTTCGCCGGGAACAGCTTGACCCGGTCGCCGAGCTCGGCCGCCAGCGTTTCCAGCTTCTCGACGCGCGTGCCGTGCAGGCCGACGACAGCGCCCTGCGCATGCAGCACCCTGGCGATAGCCTCGCCGATGCCTCCCGATGCGCCTGTGACGAGCGCCTTGCGGCCGGTCAATTCGAACATGTCTTTGATCCTCTTCCAAATCGGACAGGCCGGCGAATGTGGCTACCTGTAGACATCACTGCGGTGGCCTATTGTAACCACCAGAATGACGAGCCGCTTGTCCTGCACATCGCAGATAATTCGATAATCCCCAACCCGGTACCTCCAAAAAGTCGCTAACGGTCCCTTCAGCGGCTTGCCGGCTTCACGCGGATTGTCGAGGGCGGCAATACGGTTCTCGATGAAGTCGCGGAGCCGGTGACGTGTCTGCGGATCCAGTTTTTCAATAAATTTGCGCGCCGAGCGGGCATATTCAAGCGTCCAGGCCACGCCAGAAGTCCTCGGCTGTCATGACGTCCTCGTCGCCGCTTCTGATCCGCTCCAGCACTTCGGCCGCGAGGTAATAGTCTTCCACGTCCTCAAGACCGCGCTCGATGAGTTCGCGCAGATAAAACGCTTTACTGCGGCCAGTCCTGGCCGCGAGAAAATCCAGACGCTCTTCGATTTCGGGGGCAAGTCGGATTGATGTCGGCATTCCGATCTCCTGTGAATACATGTATTCACATATCCCGACGAGGCCAAGAATTCAAGCGCCCGCATCAGCCGGACGCGCATGGTTCAATCGAGCGCCACCAACGCCGCCTCGACATCGGCTGGCGTGCCGACGGCGCCGGTGGCGATGTCGCGGTTGATGCGCCGCGCCAGTCCCGACAGCACCTTGCCGGCGCCCACCTCGTACAGCGTCGCAATGCCGTTGGCGCCAAACCATTCCACCGTTTCGCGCCAGCGCACGCGCCCCGTCACCTGTTCGACCAGGCGGTGGGCGATTGCATCCGGATCGCTGGACGGCGTGACCGACACGTTGGAGACCACGGGTACGAACGGCGTGTTCTTCGTCACGCCGGCCAGCGCCTCGCGCATGGCCTCGGCCGCCGGTGCCATCAGCGCCGAATGGAAGGGCGCCGAGACCTGCAGCATCAGCACCCGCTTGGCGCCCTTTTCCGTGCACAGCTTCGCCGCCTGCTCGACGGCCGCCCTGGCGCCGGAGATCACCAGTTGGCCACCGCCATTGTCGTTGGCGATCTGGCAAATCGAATCTTTGGCCGCTTCAGCGCAGGCGGCTTCGACATCGGCCTGTTCCAGCCCGATGATGGCCGCCATGGCGCCCTCGCCGGCCGGCACAGCCGCCTGCATGGCATTGCCGCGGATACGCAAGAGCCGGGCGGCATCGGCGACCGAAACGAAACCGGCGGCGGCAAGTGCCGAATATTCGCCGAGCGAGTGGCCGGCGACATAGGCGACCTTGTGCTTCAGCGAGAGGCCGCGCGATTCCAGCGCCCGGATGGCGGCGAGCGACACAGCCATCAGCGCCGGCTGGGCATTGGTGGTCAGCGTCAGCCTCTCTTCCGGCCCTTCCCAGATCAGCTTCGACAGGTTTTCGCCGAGCGCGTCGTCAACCTCTTCGAAGATCTTCCGCGATTCCGGAAAGGCGTCGGCGAGGTCCTTGCCCATGCCGACAGCCTGGCTGCCCTGTCCCGGAAAGGTGAATGCGACTGCCATGCGTGCCTCCCAAGCGGCTGATTTTTCCTGCCTGTGACGCAAGGCGGGCGGACAAGTCAAGTCCGCTAGCAGCCCGACCCGGGCCGCTCCGGCTCGGTATCGCTCGCCGAGTACCTGTTCCAAAAGGCTTTTTTTCGATCACTCATGATGAAAATCGCTCACGATTCGTTTGCTGGCTCTTCTTATTTCAGCCACAGACGCTAGCTTTTCGTGACATATCGATGACAGCTCAATGACACTTTTGTGTATGGTCGGGGGAATTGTAAGGTGGCCAGGATTAAGAAAGGCGTTGGCAAATCCGCGCCACAGTTTCTAGAAGGCGATCCGGCCACCGGCTATCTGCCGGGCCGGAAATGGCCTGTTATCCGCTATGGCCTCGTCAGCCTTCTCGCCGCCACCATCCTGGTTTTTGCCATCGAACTGATCGTGCGCGGCGACTTTGCCGGTACCGTCGGCTTCTTCCTGCAGCCCTTCAAGCCGGGCTGGACCACCATCATCATCTTCGCGCTGATCCTCATCGGCCTCGATGCCGTGCTCGGCCGCAGCCACCAGAGCCTGATGATCGTCGCGCCGCTGACGCTGGCGCTGGCCTTTGTCGGCCACCAGAAATCGCTCTATCTCGGCGATCCGCTCTATCCGACCGATTTCCTCTATTCACGTCAGATCGTGGCGCTGATGCCGCTGCTGGTGCGCGAACGTCCGGGAACCGCCATCGCTCTGGCGGTCGGCATCGTCGGCAGCCTCTCGCTGCTCGTTTATGGCTGGCGGCTGTGGCGCCGCCGCGTACCGGCGCTCGGTCGCAAGGGGCGCCTGGCCCGGCTGACGCTGACCGTGCCGCTGCTCGCCTTCTTCGTGTCGATCATGGATTACGCGACGTTCTCGTGGACCCGCGACCGGCTGCAAATCATCCCGATCATGTGGGACCAGAAGGAAAATTACGCCTCCAACGGCTTCGCACTGGCCTTCGCCCTCAACGTGCCGATGGCCCATGTCGCCGCGCCTGCCGGCTACTCCGACAAGGCGATCGCGGCCATCGAAAGATCTGGCGTGAAGGCATCGGTGCCGACCGAGAAGCCAGACATCATCATCGTCATGAGCGAATCCTTCTGGGATCCGACCGAACTGCCCGGCGTCACCATCACGCCCGATCCGATTCCCAATGTGCGGGCGCTGCGCTCCGGCCACGTGTTCTCGCCGGAATTCGGCGGCATGACCGCCAATGTCGAGTTCGAGGCGCTGACCGGCTTTTCCAACGCCTTCCTGCCGGCCGGCAGCATCCCCTACCAGCAATATGTCCGCGCGCCGGTGCCGTCGATGGCGACGTTCCTGAAAAGCCAGGGCTATGAGACGCGCGCCATCCATCCGGGCACAAGCTGGTTCTGGAACCGAACGCCGGTCTATGCCGATTTCGGCTTCGATGACTTCAAGTCCGAAGAAAACATGCCATATCTCGAAAAGCGCGGGCCGCTGACGTCGGACGCGGCGATGACCGACGAGATCATCCGCGAAGCCGACGCCACGGACGATCCGTTCTTCTACTTCGCCGTCAGCCTGCAAAACCACGGACCCTACGAACCGAATCGCTATTACAATCCGACCCACAAGGTGCAGGCTCCGACCAGCCAGTGGGCAAAGGATTCGCTGCTGAGCTTCACGGAAGGCGCATCCGACGCCGACAAGAGCCTCGAGCGCCTCATCGAATGGGCGAAGAACCGGCGGCGACCGACCGTCATCGCCTTCTTCGGCGACCATCTGCCGCCGCTCGGTCCGGTCTATGTCGAGACCGGCTTCCTTAGGGATAACGTCGCGCCGCGCAAGGAGCCGCCCGACCAGATGCTGCTGCATCACAAGACGCCGCTGGTGGTATGGTCGAACCGCACCGGGCCGGCCGCGGACATGGGTGCGGTAAGCCCGGCTTTCCTGCCCTACCATATCCTGACCACGGCCGGGATCAGCCACCCCTATTACACCGGCTTCCTCGGCCAGATGCGCGAGCGCTACAGCGTCGTCGACCGCAATTTGTTATTGACGCCGACGGGCGAGGACACGCCCGACTGGGCGCGCAAGAAGCAAATCGACCCGGCGATCCGCGATTTCCGCCTGCTGCAATACGACATGATGTTCGGCAAGCGCCGTGCAGCGTCCGATTTCTTCCCGGAGACGGTGAACAAGCGGGTCCCGCATACAAGCTGAAGATGCCGCGACATGTCGTCCTGAGCGCGGCGGTTTTTCGGCTCGCCCTTGTCTTGCGGCCAAATTCCTGTATAGACGCCCGCAATCTGCCGGTCCTTGCTGGGGGCTGAACGGAGGGCCGGAGGTTTTTCGAAACCTTCGTGTGGAGCCAGAAGCGCTTCCGCCTCCCGTGTCTCCGCTCTCGACCGTCTCGTCATGCTCCTTTCTTCCCCGCCCGGCCAGGGATCGCCGGGTCAGAGAAGTTGCAGAGGCTTTTGCCGCCGGGACCGGGAGAGAAACGAAGAAAGGCAAAGAACAATATGGCTCTTTACGAACATGTGTTTCTTGCCCGGCAGGACCTCTCGCAGCAGCAGGTCGATGCGCTTGTCGAACAGTACAAGGGCGTCATCTCAGCGAATGGCGGGTCCGTCGGCCGGGTCGAGAACTGGGGACTGAAGTCCCTCACCTACCGGGTCAACAAGAACCGGAAGGCATACTATACGCTGATGGACATCACCTGCCCGCCGGCCGCGCTCGACGAGATGGAGCGCCAGATGGGCCTGTCCGAGGATGTGCTGCGTTTCCTCACCATCAAGGTCGATGCGCATGAGGAAGGCCCGTCGGCAATGATGCAGAAGCGCGAAGAGCGCTCGGAACGCGGCGGCTTCGGCGACCGTGACCGTGGCCCGCGCTCGTTCGGCGACCGCGATCGCGGCGACCGTGGCGATCGCCCGCCGCGCAGCTTCGGTGGCGATGGTGCAGACCGTGGCCCGCGCCGTCCGCGCGAAGCTGTTGAAGGGGGAGCAGAATAATGGTCGACATCAACCAGATCCCGACCCGGCGCCCGTTTCACCGCCGCCGCAAGACTTGCCCGTTCTCCGGCGCCAACGCGCCCAAGATCGACTACAAGGACGTGCGTCTTCTGCAGCGCTATATTTCCGAGCGCGGCAAGATCGTGCCGTCGCGCATCACCGCCGTCAGCCAGAAGAAGCAGCGCGAACTCGCCAAGGCGATCAAGCGCGCCCGCTTCCTCGGCCTGCTGCCCTACGTGGTTCGCTAACACTGATTAGGTGACCATGATCTTATCCGAAAACCGATTTCCAGTTTTCGGGATCATGGTCTAGCCAGCGGGCGGTTCGCCGCCCGCTTTTCCCACGGCGACGGGCGCCGCAGGGTTGCCATCAAATCCCGGGTTGAGGTGAAGACCTCTAACTGCCGCGACAGGCAGGACAGCGACATCGGCGGCGACGCCCTCAGCTTCCTGACCTGTTCCAGACAATTCGGCGTCGATGCCAGTGACTTGGCGCCCCAAACGAAGGAACAAAACCATGGAAGTCATTCTTCTCGAACGCGTTTCCCGCCTCGGCCAGATGGGCGATACCGTCAAGGTCAAGGATGGATTCGCCCGCAACTTCCTGCTGCCGCAGGGCAAGGCGCTGCGCGCCAACGAAGCCAACAAGAAGAAATTCGAAGGCCAGCGCGCCCAGCTCGAAGCCCGCAACCTCGAGCGCAAGTCCGAGGCGATGCAGATTTCGGAGAAGCTGGACGGCAAGAGCTTCATCGCCGTGCGTTCGGCCGGCGAAACCGGCCAGCTCTACGGCTCGGTGTCGACCCGCGACATCGCCGAGTTGCTGACGGCGGAAGGTTTCTCGGTCAACCGCAACCAGATCCTGCTCAACCAGCCGATCAAGACCATCGGCCTGACCAATGTGGCGATCGCCCTGCATCCGGAAGTCGAGGTCACCATCACGCTCAACATCGCCCGCACGGCCGACGAAGCCGAGCGCCAGGCCAAGGGCGAGACGCTGACCACAGCCGAAGCCATCTATGGCGACGACATCAACGACAATGCGCGCCCGGACAACTTCTTCGATCCCAATGCCGAGTTCGAAGGCGGCGAAGACAACGGCTGATTGCACGTCACAAGGCGTCAGAGCGGCGCTTTAAAACGTTCCGTCGGCTTCCAGTCATTTCTGGACCAACGCCCGGGCGCCTCGCCCGGGCTTTTTTGTGCCAAACGGAACTTTTCGACCCCCTATATCTTGATGCAGACTATAGCGCCGCGCGTCGTTTGGACGCGCAAAGGACGCTGCAGGACTTTGGTTCGGCGCATGATCCTTTCCGAAATCGATTTCGATTGTCGGGTCATGCGCCGAAACAGCGTGTCTGACCGAGAGGGGACATTTGTTCATGAATATTCTGCTGAAACGCATTCTCGACCGCCTGGTGCGCACCGGCAATCTCAAGGTCACCGGACCGAAAGGCCTCTCCGTGACTTTCGGTGACGGCAGCGGCGATCTGGTGCACATGCACATCAAGACCACGCATGCCGAGCGCGCCATCAGCTTCGATCCGATGCTGGCGGTGCCGGAAGCCTATATGGACGGTGAGCTCGATATACTCGAGGGCGGCGTGCTGGGGGTGATGCGCATCGCCTTCCAGAACATGGACAGCGGCGGCATCGATGCCACCTGGTCGAAGGCGATTGAAGGCCTGCGTCACGCCTTCCGCCGCCTGCAGCAGATCAACACGGCGGCGCGAGCGCGCCGCAACGTGCAGCGCCATTATGATCTGTCAGGCGACCTCTACAGACTCTTCCTCGACGAGGACATGCAGTATTCCTGCGCCTACTTCGAGCAGCCGGACATGACGCTCGACGAGGCGCAGGCAGCCAAGAAGCGCCACATTGCCGCCAAGCTCAGGCTGAAGGCCGGCCAGACGGTGCTCGACATCGGCTCCGGCTGGGGTGGGCTCGGTCTCTATCTCGCCAAGTCCTTCGACGTCGACGTGCAAGGCGTGACGTTGTCGACAGAGCAGCATGGCGTCGCCACCGACCGCGCCCATGCGCAAGGCCTGGAGAACCGCGTGCATTTCGAAGTGAGGGATTACCGCGAGCTCAACGAGCGCTTCGACCGCGTCGTCTCGGTCGGCATGTTCGAGCATGTCGGCGTCAACCACTACCGCACCTTCTTCGACAAATCGGCGACGCTATTGAAGCCGGACGGGGTCATGCTGCTGCACACGATCGGCCGCTCCGGCGCGCCGTGGGCAACCAGCGCCTTCATCCGCAAATACATTTTCCCGGGCGGCTACGTCCCCTCGCTCTCGGAAGTGATGCCGGCGATCGAAAAGTCGGGCCTCATCGTCACCGACATCGAAGTCCTGCGGCTACATTATGCCGAGACGCTGAGACATTGGAGCCAGCGCTTTGCCGCCAACCGCGACAAGGCCAAGGCGATCTATGACGAACGGTTTTGCCGCATGTGGGAGTTCTATCTGGCAGCCTCGGAAGCCGCTTTCCGCTGGCAGGATCTGGTGGTCTTCCAAATCCAGATCGCCAAGAAGAACGACACGCTGCCGATGTCTCGTGACTATATGGCCAAATGCGAGAAGGCGTTGCAGCTGCGCGACATGGGGCATCGTCCAAAAGCCCCTGCCGCCAAGCCCGCCCGGCGCCGCAAGGTGGCGGATATGGAATAGACCGCCGGCGATCACGCCATTGCCGCTTGCCATTGGCGGCCCACACGCTGAAAAAGGTCTCGCCGTCGCCGCGAGACTTTTTTCATGACCTATCTCATCTACATCGTTGCTGCCCTTGCCGAGATCGCCGGCTGCTTTTCGATCTGGGCGTGGTGGCGGCTGGAAAAGTCGCCGCTGTGGCTGGCGCCAGGCCTGGTCTCGCTCGCTTTGTTCGGCTTCCTGCTGGCGCTGGTAGACATCAGTGCTGCGGGCCGCGCCTATGCCGCCTATGGCGGCATCTACATCGCCGCCTCGCTCGGATGGCTGTGGCTGGTGGAAGGCGTTCGCCCCGACCGCTGGGACCTTGCCGGGTCCGCGCTCTGCATCGTTGGCGCCTCGGTGATCCTGCTCGCACCTCGGGGTGCCTGAGCTATGGAACTGCCTATCCCGCTTCGACAGGGCGTCGAGCGCCTCCTCGAAAAAGTGCCGCTGCCGACGCTGAAACAAGCGGCAAAAACGCTGTCGGACCGCTATCGCGCCGAACTGCGCGACGGCCGCCTGCATATGGCCGAGGAGATCGCGGTCAAGGCCTATCTGGCGACGCGGCTGCCGGCGACCTATGCCGCTGTCCGTGCCAGTCTCGATGCGGTCAGCGAGGCAAGGCCCGATCATGCACCCAAAACCCTGCTCGACGTCGGCGCCGGCCCCGGCACCGTGCTTTGGGCTGCGCTCGATCTCTGGCCCGACCTCGAGCAGGCGGTGCTGATCGAGGCGAGCGCGGCGGTGCGCCGGGTCGGCGCGGCGCTTGCCGCTGAGGCGATGACGGCCAGGGTCGCCTGGCTGGCCGGCGATGTCAGCCTCGATCTCGCCGATCTCAAGCCGGCCGAGCTGGTCACCTGCGCCTATGTGCTGGACGAGATCGGACCGGTGTCGCTGCCAAAACTGATCGACCGGCTCTGGCACCTGACCGACGACACGCTGCTGGTCGTCGAGCCGGGCACGCCGGCCGGATGGCAGCGCATCCTTGCCGTGCGCCGGCAGCTGATCGAGGCGGGTGCGCACGTGCTTGCGCCTTGCCCGCATAAGTCACCCTGCCCGCTCGCGCCGCCCGACTGGTGCCATTTTTCGCGCCGTGTCGCGCGTTCGCGCCTGCACCGGCTGGCCAAGGACGCCGACGTGCCATGGGAGGACGAGAAATTCATCTATGTCGCTGCCTCCCGCCACGCTGCTGCCCCGCCGCAGGCGCGTGTGATCGCACCGCCGAAATCGGGCTCGGGCAAGGTCCTGCTGAAACTTTGCGAGAAGGACGGCAGCGCCGACGGGAAACTGTTCACCAAACGTGACGGCGATGTGTTCAGGGCCGCGCGGCGACTCGACTGGGGCGACGCACTGCCGGAGTGATTGGCAGCTATTTTCCTGTTTTGTTCTCGCCCGAGAACGACTAGGCTCGCCGTCTTGATTCGAGTCAATCGAGATTCTTTCCACCGAAAAATCTTGGCTGTGAATCGCGGGCACCGAAGCTGATTGAATGAAGACTGATGCAGATAAGTCATCACCGACCTATCCCGTTCTGATATCGAGAGACCGGCATCGAAATCGGGGACGTTATGGCAGAGGCAGCACGAAAATTCGGCGTGGCGGAAACACCGCTCTATCGCGAGGCACCGAACAACATCGAAGCCGAGCAAGCGCTGCTCGGCGCCATCCTCGTCAACAACGACGCCTTCTACCGCGTGTCGGATTTCCTGAAATCCGGCCATTTTTACGAGCCGCTGCACAGAAAGATCTTTGAGGTCGCCGCCGAGCTCATTCGTATGGGCAAGATAGCGACGCCGATCACGCTGAAGACCTTTCTGCCGGCCGACGAGAGGGTCGGCGACATGACGGTTGCGCAATATGTGGTACGGCTGGCCGTCGAGGCGGTCACCGTCGTCAATGCCGCCGACTACGGCCGCGCCATCTATGATCTCGCCACGCGACGCGCCCTGATCACCGTCGGCGAAGACATGGTCAACATCGCCTACGACGCGCCGGTCGACATGTCGCCATCCGAGCAGATCGAGGACGCCGAGCGGCGCCTGTTCGAACTGGCCGAGACCGGCCGCTACGATGGCGGTTTCGAGAGCTTCACCGACGCGGTCAAGACCGCCGTCGACATGGCCAACGCCGCCTATATGCGCGACGGGCACCTGTCGGGCGTCGCCACGGGCCTGCGCGATCTCGACCGCCGCATGGGCGGCCTGCAGCCGTCCGATCTGATCATCATCGCCGGCCGCCCGGGCATGGGCAAGACCTCGCTTGCCACCAACATGGCCTTCAACATCGCCGAAGCCTATGTGCCGGCACAACAGGCCGACGGTTCCTTCAAGGCGGCAAATGGCGGCGTCGTCGGCTTCTTCTCGCTCGAAATGTCGTCGGAACAGCTCGCCACCCGCATCATTTCCGAACAGACCGAAATCCCGTCGTCGAAAATCCGCCGCGGCGAGATCAGCGAAATGGATTTCGAAAAGCTGGTCGCCTGTTCGCAGACGATGCAGAAGATCCCGCTGTTCATTGACCAGACCGGCGGCATCTCGATCGCCCAGCTGTCGGCGCGGGCGCGGCGGCTGAAGCGCCAGCGCGGCCTCGACGTCATCGTCATCGACTATATCCAGCTGATGCAAGGGTCGAGCGCCAAATCCTCGCAGAACCGCGTGCAGGAGATCACCGAGATCACCACCGGCCTGAAGGCGTTGGCCAAGGAGCTTGCCGTGCCGATCATCGCGCTGTCGCAGCTGTCGCGTCAGGTCGAAAGCCGCGACGACAAGCGCCCGCAGCTCTCGGACCTGCGCGAATCGGGTTCGATCGAGCAGGATGCCGACGTGGTGATGTTCGTCTACCGCGAGGAATACTACCTGAAGAACCGCGAGCCGAAGCCGGGCACCGACGAATACATCAAATGGGAACACGAGATGAACGAGATGCGCGGCAAGGCCGAGGTCATCGTCGCCAAGCAGCGCCATGGACCGACCGGCTCGGTCAGCCTCGCCTTCCAGGGCGAGTTCACCCGCTTCTCCGACCTCGCCGAGGAGCATCATATTGCGGAGAGGTTTGAGTAGCCGCTTGTCCGACGTCGCACCCAAGATGCGGGACAGCAGCGCTCTACGGCGCCCCCCTCTGTCCTGCCCTCTTTGCCACCACTTGGCATCTCCCCCACAAGGGGGGAGATTGGCCGTCACCCGCGGCGGGGATCTTTTCTGCAACGCTGAAAATTGGCGAAACCCGACGCGCAATCCGATCTCCCCCCAAGTGGGGGAGTTGTCCGGCAGGACAGAGGGGGGCGCGAAGGATCACAGCTCTCACCAGCAGGCGGGAGGGTAAAGCTTGGCCAAGTCCCGCGTCCAGTTCATCTGCCAGAATTGCGGTTCGGTGCATCAGCGCTGGGCTGGCAAATGTGATGCCTGCGGCGAGTGGAACACGCTGGTCGAGGAAGGCACGTCCGGCGGCATCGGGTCGGGGCCGGCCAATACCCGCAATGCGCGCAAGGGCCGCGCCGTGGTGCTCACGACTTTGTCCGGCGACATCGAGGACGCGCCGCGCATCGTTTCCGGCATCGGCGAGCTCGACCGCGCCACCGGCGGCGGTTTCGTGCGCGGCTCGGCCCTGTTGGTCGGCGGCGATCCCGGCATCGGCAAGTCGACGCTGTTGACCCAGGCCGCCGCAGCACTGGCGTCCAAGGGCCACCGCATCGTCTACGTCTCGGGCGAAGAGGCGGTCGCCCAGATCAGGCTGCGTGCGCAGCGGCTCGGCGTCGCCGATACTCCGGTGGAGCTTGCCGCCGAGACCAATGTCGAGGACATCCTCGCCACCATCGCCGACGGCAAGCGGCCGGACCTGGTGATCCTCGATTCGATCCAGACCTTGTGGACCGACATGGCCGATTCGGCGCCCGGCACCGTCACCCAGGTGCGTGCCGCCGCCCAGGCGATGATCCGCTATGCCAAATCCACAGGCGCGGCGATCGTGCTCGTCGGCCACGTTACCAAGGAAGGCCAGATCGCCGGGCCGCGCGTCGTCGAGCATATGGTCGACGCGGTGCTTTATTTCGAGGGCGAAGGCGGCCACCACTACCGCATCCTGCGCACGGTCAAGAACCGCTTCGGACCGACCGACGAGATCGGCGTGTTCGAAATGTCTGATATGGGCCTGCGCGAGGTCGCCAATCCATCCGAGCTTTTTCTCGGCGAACGCCATGCGAAAGCGCCGGGCGCCGCGGTTTTCGCCGGCATGGAAGGTACCAGGCCGGTGCTGGTCGAGATCCAGGCGCTGGTGGCGCCGTCGTCGCTGGGCACGCCGCGTCGAGCCGTCGTCGGCTGGGACGGCGCCCGGCTGTCGATGATCCTCGCCGTTCTCGAAGCCCATTGCGGGGTCCGCTTTGGCACGCATGACGTCTATCTCAACGTCGCCGGCGGCTACCGTATCTCGGAGCCGGCCGCCGATCTGGCGGTGGCGGCCGCACTGGTTTCCTCGCTCACCGGTCTTGCCCTTCCCGCCGATTGCGTCTATTTCGGCGAAATCAGCCTTTCGGGCGCCGTGAGGCCGGTTGCGCACGCGCAGCAGCGCCTGAAGGAAGCCGAAAAGCTGGGTTTTGGAAGCGCGGTTCTGCCCTTGGGCAGCGAGGAACTTGCCGGGGGGATAGGGGCCGGCGCTTTCCAGCCCACCGAGCTTGCCGATCTCGTGGCGCGCATAGCCGGCTCACGGCGCAGCCGCGCCGACGAGCAAGAATGACGCGGCTCATGAAGTGGGGCAAAAGACATGCCGATTACGCTGCTTGACGGAATTCTCGTCGGCTTCACCTTGGTCTCGGCGATGCTCGCCATGGTTCGCGGCTTTTCGCGCGAGGTCCTATCCGTCATCTCCTGGATAGCGGCGGCCGCGGCAGCGTTCTTTTTCTATCAACCGGTCCTGCCTTACGTTCAGCCCTATGTCGACAATGAGAAGATTGCCATGGTGGTGGCCGCCGGCATCGTCTTCATCGTCGCGCTGATCGTCGTCTCCATCATCACCATGAAGCTCGCCGACTGGATCATCGATTCCAGGGTCGGCGCGCTCGACCGCACGCTTGGTTTCCTCTATGGCGCGGCGCGCGGCATCCTGGTCGTCGCGGTGGCCCTGCTGTTCTTCAACTGGCTGGCCGGCCCCAAGGCTCCGGGCTGGGTCGCCGATGCCAAGTCGCGGCCGCTGCTCGAATCGATCGGCGCCAAGCTCGAAAGCCTGCTGCCCGAGGATCCGGAAAACGCGATCCTCAACAGGCTCAATCCGAATCAGTCGGCACCCGAGACCGGCGCCGACACACCTCCGGCAGCGGATGCACCCGCGGCGGACGCACCGGCAACTGGCGACGATGCTCCGGCGCCCGACGGCAGCGAAACCGACGCGCCACCGGCCGACAATGCACCGGCCAATCCGGCGCCGGCAAACTGACGATCATGTGAGGCCGCAAACTCTACGTTGCTCTCGAGCCGTCATCACACTATATAGCGACTTTAGCGGAGCTGAAGATGGCAGACGCAGACGACGTGCTTTCCGCCGAGGCTGACGATCATTTCAATGACGAATGCGGCGTGTTCGGTATTTTTGGCCGGCAGGACGCTGCGGCTATCGTCACGCTCGGCCTGCATGCGTTGCAGCACCGCGGCCAGGAAGCGGCCGGTATCGTTTCCTATGACGGCACCCAGTTCCATGTCGAACATCATGTCGGCCTGATCGGCGATACGTTCACCAAACAGCGCGTCATCGACAGCCTGCAAGGCAACCGCGCCATCGGCCACACGCGCTACGCCACCACCGGCGGCGCCGGCCAGCGCAACATCCAGCCGTTTTTCGCCGAGCTCGCCGATGGCGGCTTCGCCGTCGCCCACAACGGCAACCTCACCAACGCCATGACGGTGCAGCGCGCGCTTCAGAAACAGGGCGCGATCTTCTCGTCGACCTCCGACACCGAGACACTGCTGCATCTGGTCGCCACCAGCAGGGAACGCGATCTCAACTCGCGCTTCATCGATGCGGTGCGCCAGGTCGAAGGTGCCTTCTCGTTGGTGGCGATGACTTCAAAGAAGATGATCGGCTGCCGCGATCCGCTCGGCATCCGGCCGCTGGTGCTCGGCGATCTCGACGGCGCCTGGATCCTGGCTTCCGAAACCTGCGCGCTCGACATCATCGGCGCGCGTTTCGTGCGCGACCTGAAGCCCGGCGAGATGGTCGTCGTCACCGCCAAAGGCATAGAGAGCCTGTTTCCGTTCGAGCCGCAGAAGACCCGCTTCTGCATCTTCGAATATGTTTATTTCGCGCGTCCGGATTCGTCGGTCGAGGGCCGCAACGTCTACGAGGTGCGCAAGCGCATCGGCGCCGAGCTGGCGCTCGAAAGCCCGGTCGAGGCCGACATCGTCGTGCCGGTGCCGGACAGCGGCACTCCGGCGGCGATCGGCTTTTCGCAAGCCGCGGGCATCCCGTTCGAGCTCGGCATTATCCGCAATCACTATGTCGGCCGCACCTTCATCCAGCCCGGCGATTCGATCCGCCACATGGGCGTCAAGCTCAAGCATAACGCCAACCGCCGCATGATCGAAGGCAAGCGCGTGGTGCTGGTCGACGATTCGATCGTGCGCGGCACCACCAGCCAGAAGATCGTGCAGATGGTGCGCGATGCCGGCGCCAAGGAAGTGCACATGCGCATCGCCTCTCCGCCGACGCGCGCTTCCTGTTTCTACGGCGTCGATACGCCGGAGAAGTCGAAGCTGCTGGCGTCGCGCATGTCGGTGGAAGAGATGGCCGAGTTCATCCGTGTCGATTCGCTCGGTTTCCTGTCGATCGACGGGCTCTACCGCGCCGTCGGCGAGGCCGGCCGCGATAATGAGCAGCCGCAATTCTGCGACGCCTGCTTCACCGGGCAGTATCCGACCCGGCTTGCCGATTTCGAAGGTTCGGACAATGTGCGCACGCTGTCGCTGCTGGCGGCGGGCGGGGCGTAGGATTGCCGGAACACCAGTTGCCTTCCCGAGTTTACCCCCCTCTGTCCTGCCGCACATGTCCGGCAGGATAGAGGGGGTGTTTTCACGCCTGCTCACGGAGGCCCTCGCATGATCCCTGCCACTAGTCTCTACCTGTCCGGCCGCGTCGCGGTCGTCACCGGCGCCTCGCGCGGCATCGGCTACTTCATCGCCCTGGAACTTGCCGCAGCTGGAGCCCACGTCATCGCGGTTGCCCGCACCGTCGGCGGACTGGAGGATCTCGACGACCAGATCAAGGCAACGGGCGGACAGGCGACGCTGGTGCCGCTCGACCTCGCCGACATGGCCGGCATCGACCGGCTGGGCGGCGCCATCCATGAGCGATGGGGCAAGCTCGACATCCTGGTCGCCAATGCAGCGGTGCTCGGCGTCATCTCGCCGATCGGCCATGTCGAGGCCAAGACTTTCGAGAAAGTCATGACCATCAACGTTACCTCGACATGGCGGCTGATCCGCTCGGTCGACCCGTTGCTCAGGCTCTCCGACGCAGGCCGTGCCATCGTGCTTTCCTCCAATGCCGCCCATTCGGCGCGGGCCTTCTGGGCGCCCTACGCGGCGTCGAAGGCGGCAGTCGAGACGATGATGCGTTCCTGGGCGCATGAGACGGAAAACCTGGCCCTCAGGGTCAATGCCGCCGATCCCGGCGCCACCCGCACCGCCATGCGTGCGCAGGCGGTGCCCGGTGAGGATCCGGAGACGCTGCCGCATCCCTCAGAGATCGCCAAACGCATCGTGCCGCTGGCCAGCCCGGCACTTAAGGAAACCGGGCTGATCTTCCAGGCCAAGCACAACCGCTTTGTTGCCTACCGGCAGCCGGAGTAGACGCATCGCGCATTTCGACGGAAGAATTGCGCCGCCGCCGACGTTATTGGAATGCCAGATTTTCCGAAACGGAGGACCACCATGTGCAGACTGCTTCTCGTCACCGCCGCTGCATCGCTGGCAGCCATCGGCGTCGCATCCTCGCAGGACGCGACGATGAGCTTCTTCGTCACCAGCGTCGGCTCGGGCAAGGGCGCCGATCTCGGCGGCCTCGCGGGCGCCGATGCGCATTGCGCCTCGCTGGCTGAAGCCGCGGGCGTTGCGGGCAAGACATGGCGCGCCTATCTCTCGACCAGCGACACCGATGCGCGCGATCGCATTGGCACGGGACCGTGGTTCAACGCCAAGGGCGTCAAGATTGCCGACGATGTCGCTTCGCTGCATAGCGATGCCAACGCCATCACCAAGCAGACGGCGCTCAACGAAAAGGGCGAAGTGGTCAACGGCCGCGGCGACAAGCCCAACCGGCACGACGTGCTGACCGGCTCCAAGCCCGACGGCACGAAAATTGCCGACCAGACCTGCGGCGACTGGACGCTCAGCGGAGCGGAAGGTGCGGTAATGACGGGCCATCACGACCGCACCGGTCTCGACGATTCGGCCGCCGCCAAATCGTGGAATTCCTCGCACGCTTCACGCGGCGGCTGCAGTCAGGAGGCACTGAGGAGCACCGGCGGCGACGGCCTGTTCTACTGCTTTGCCGTGAACTGAGCCGGCCCAACAAATGCAGAACATGCTGGCGCGGCGACCCACCGCGCCAGGCCGCGCTTTCGCCGATCGCCCAGAATTGATAGGATCACCCGACTCCCACAACAAGCGAGGAAATTTCCATGGCTTCGAGCGTAGCGCTGGTCTGGTATCTGGTGATTGCCGGCCCGCAAGGCGGCATGGTGGTGCTGCCCAGCACGTTCGACACTCGCGAACAGTGCGCCTTCGCCGTCACCGAATATCAGAAGCAGCCAACGCCGGCCGGCTGGTCGGTGCAGTGCGTGCCGAGCGCCTCGCCGTTCGCCGACGAGGGCGAAAGCGAGTAGCCGGCGGCGCGCGTTCAGGGTTGAGCGCTGACCGTCAGTTCCGGCCTCGTATTGATGGTCTGAAACACCACGCAATAGCGTTCGGTCAGCTTGAGCAGTGTGTCGACGCGCTCTTGTGGCTCGTCGCTGTCGAGGTTGAAATTCAGCCGGATGGCGCGGAAGCCGACCGGCGCATCTTTTGCCACGCCTAAGGTGCCGCGAAAATCGAGATCGCCTTCGGCCTCCACGGTGGCGGCGCCGAGTTTGAACTCCAGCGCCGTCGCCACTGCCTTCAGCGTTACGCCAGCGCAAGCGACCAGCGCCTCCAGCAGCATGTCGCCCGAGCACAGTTCGAGCCCGGAACCGCCGGTAGCCGGATGCAGACCGGCAACGGCGAGCGCCCTGCCGGTCTCGACCTTGCAGGCGATCGACTGGTCGTCGACCGAGCCCTTGGCCCGAAGCGTGATCAGCGCGCGCGATGCGTCGTCGCGATACGCCTCCTTGAGCGGCGCCTGCATGGCCTTCAGTCCGGTGGTGTCCATGTCCAACCCTTTTCGGCAGTCATTTTCATCGCTCGTCACGATACTCGAATAGAACCGGTACGGCCTAAATCTTGATTTCACGACATTTGGATCGGAGTGACAAGCTGTCCAGACATTGCTGCGTCGTTAGACTTGATGCCTTTCATGCGGCCTGGGGCCGCCACGCGATGACGCCGTCCGTCCGCGCCCGCACCTCGGGTGTGGCCAGGCAGGTGGCGACGGCCTCGTAGCCGGGAGTGCCGGGGTACCGGGCGACGTACGTTGGCGGGCTGTGATTGGCGGGGCAGAGGATGATCGCTTCGTCGGTGCCGACAGCCGCCAGGTCGAGTATCGCGCAGGAGCGCGTGAGCAGAAAAAGCGGTCGACCGCCGGGGCCGCGGCGACGCAAATGGGCAATCAGGGCTTCTTGCGAGGCTTGATCCAGCCCCTGTTCGATCATGTCGACGACCAGGATGGCCGGACCTTCGGCTTCCAATCCGACGAGTAGAGCGATCATTGCGTCGGACACCGCGGCACCGACCTCGACGAGCCAGGCCAGCGTCTGATCGACCCGCGACCTGAGAGCGGGGTCGGCGTCCACACGAGCCAGAGCCGCCGCACAGCCATTTGCCAGTCGATCCAAGCCAAGAAAGGCGGCGTCAGGCAATGTCTCGGCCAGGCGCTGAGCCAGCCGGGTCTTGCCACTGCCCAGCGGGCCGATGATGTAGTTCAGCGGTCGGATCTGTCCCAATTCGAACCGCTCGCCTCCCCAAGGCCAGGGAAGGTCGAAAGCGACGCTGAGCGTAGCCTCTGGCGCCAGCAGGCGCGCCAGTTCCCCGGCGCTTGGCGCTTCGCCTCGAGCGAGGTCGTCCTGCAGGCTACCGATCTTCTCTATTACGCCGACAAGCTGGCGCAGCCGGCTCTCGAGTACTGCCTGGTGTGCGGCCAAGGCCGGCTCCATGCCCCGGGAGTCACCCTCCATCACCCGCGCCACCTGGGCTAGGCTGAAGCCAAGCGCGCGCAGGGCCGCGATCTCGGCGGCGCGGCTCATTTCGACAGGACCGTAGGCGCGCCATCCGGCCGCAGTGCGGATCGGAGCGATCAGGCCGCGCTGCTCATAAAGCCGCAGGGCCTTGGCCGACACCCCGAGCCGGCCGGCGGCTTCGGAAGCGTTCAGGAACTGGGCGGAAGAGTTCATGAATCACCTTGTTGCTGTTGACCGCCTTTCTATCGGGGCTGACCCTGGGGCTGAGTCAACAGGGATGTTCGCGGTCCGCAGGAGCCGTGGGAGAGGCAAGATCACTTCGTGTCGAACTGGCACATCGGCTTTGATGAGATGAATCGACTTGCAAAAGGGCATTTCCGCAGCGGCTGCAGGATACGGCAACCCCTGCTGACAGTACGGTGTCAGGACAGGGCAGCATAGTCTGGTGACATGACCGGATTCCCAACCATGCCTGACACCGCCGCCGAGCGCACCCTTGGCATCATCCTGGTTTCGGCGTCGGCAGCCGTCTTCGGCCTCACCGGCGTGCTAACCAAGTCGATCCATGCCGATCCGCTGACCATCACCTGCTGGCGGGGCTTCGTTGGGTCGATCCTGATCACCCTCTATGTGCTTTGGCGGCGCCGTCAATCCGGTGGGCGTGAAAGCCTGCGCCTCGGCTGGCGCGGCTGGCTGTTGGCGAGCGAGGGCGCGCTAGCCAGCATCGCCTTCATCTCGGCGTTCAAGTTCACCTTCGTCGCCAATGTTGCGATCATCTACGCCACTGCGCCCTTCGTCACCGCGCTGCTTGCCTTCATTCTGGTTCGTGAGCGCTTCCGGCTGCAGACGCTTGCCGCCGCCGCCGTGTCGCTCAGCGGCGTGGCGATCATGGTCTGGTCCGGCTTCGGCACCGGCCATCTGTTCGGCGACGGGCTGGCGCTGCTGATGACAATCGGCAGCGCGCTCTACATGATCATGGTGCGCGCTTTCCGCGACACGCCGGTGGTGTGGGCCGGGGCGGTGTCGGCATTCCTTTTGTTCGTGCTCGGTTGGTTCGTCACCGATCCATTGGCCGTCTCGGCCAGGGACGCAGTGTTGCTCGTCGCCTTCGGCACGTCGTTCGCGCTGGCCTCTATTCTGTGGACGGAGGGCGCGCGGCTCATTCCGGCTGCCGAATCCGGCCTGCTGGGCTCGGCTGAAGTACCGTTCGCGATCCTGTTCGCCTTCCTGTTCCTGGCCGAGGTCCCGCCAGCCGCCAGCATGATCGGCGGCGCCATCGTGCTCTGCGCGGTGTTCGCCCATGGCGGGCGCGACTGGCAAGCGGCCAGGCAGCGCTCTGCCTGAGAAAAATTTGCCCCCGAAAATAAAACTGCGGGTGCAAATAAATTAGCAAGGTCATGGAACCATCAACAGGTTCAGGCATTGTTGGCTTTGACGGGTCATCCAAGTCCCCCCCAAACCCCTCGGCCCGTCTAACCTATAGCCGATCGCAAGGTCGGCTTTTTCTTTTGCGAAATCAGCTCGGTGCGCCTGGCAAGGCAAGGTTGCCGCTGAACAGCGCAGCCAGATCCTGGGCCGGGGGCTCGGCATCCTGGCGCAGCCGGATGGCGAACTCGGCGATGGGAACCTGCGGCAGGCCAAACTCGCGCGGTGCCTCGACGATGCCGGAATGGGCAAAGCGCGCCGTCCGCAGCGTCAGAGCAATGCCGGCATTCACCGCCGTGCGCAGCCCGGCCAGGCTGGCACTGCCGGCGGCGATGCGGTAGCGACGGCCTGCCCTGTCGAGTGCCGCGATCGCCGCTTCGCGAAAGCCGCAATGCGGATCGAGCAGCGCCAGCGGCAGTTCGTCCTTTTGTGTGGCCAAGCCTCTTTGCGAACAGAGCCACATCATCGGTTCGCGGAGCACGCCGATCTCGTCCGGCGCCGGAGCCTGTCGCATGGCGACCATCAGATCGAGGATGCCGGTTTGCAGTGCCTCGGCCAATTCGGCGGAGCGGCCGACGCGCAGTTCGATCCTGACGCGCGGATAGCTCGCGGCAAAGGCCCTGAGCAGCTCCGGGAGGCCGCTGTCGGCGAAATCTTGTGTCGTGCCGATGGCCACGCGCCCATCCGCTCGCACGCCCTTGAGGGCCAGCCACGCTTCGCGATGCACAGCAAGGATGCGCCGCGCATGACCGACCAGATCCTCGCCCGCCGGCGTCAGGACGCGCCCTCTTCCCTGCGGCACCAGAAGTGGTTCGCCGACAATATCCTCAAGCCGGTGCATCTGCGTGGTCACCGCCGACGCCGAGCGCCCGACAAATGACGCCGCCTGCGCCAGCGAGCCGCTGTCGACGAAGGCGAGAAAGGTTTTGAGGAGGTCGGGGTCGAGCATTGTGATAATTCGACAGTATCAAAGTTTTCCCTAAAAACAATTCGATTTTCATAACGCAAGGCGATGGCAAAGATCTCCGACGGCGAAGAGACGCCGCGTAACCCGAGGAGAGAAATTATGCCGATCATCAATGTCAGCGTCACGGGCAAGCCCGATGCCGCTTTGTCCGCCGCCATCGCCAGGCAGGTGACCGAACTGACCGCCACGCATTTGCGCAAGGATGCGACGATCACAGCGGTGGCCATTTCCTACCATGACCCCGAGCACTGGTTCGCCGGCGGCAAGTCGTTGGCCGAGCATGACGCCAACAGTTTCTGGCTCGACATCAAGGTGGTCGACGGCACCAACACCAAGCTTGAGCTGGAGGCCTATCTCAAGGCGCTCTTCCTTGGCTTTGGCAGCCTGCTGGGCAAGGTGCATGAGGAGAGCTATGCCTTCGTGCATGAAGTCCCGGCCGCCGCCTATGGCTATGGTGGCAAGACACAGGAATTCCGCTTCATCAGCGGGAGATTGAAGGCGGCGTGAGCCGCCCCCATCAATCCAGGCTCATGCCGCAGGCGCTTTCTCTGCCGCAAGGAAACATAGACACCGCACTTTTCACGGCCGGCCAGGCCAGTAATGCGAAGGTACCGCACCTCCGCATTGACGTTGAGCCCACTTCGTCTAGGTTCTCATCGAAGCGGTCAGGAAGAGCCGCGAGGTTAAAATCTGTTGGGAGAGACGCGGCATGATCCTGACACTGGCGCTGCTTGCGGGTCTCGTCGCGGCCTGGCTGCTGATCGGCGTGGTGGAAAAATTCCGCCTCGGCCTGCGCTTCACGCAGGCGCTGCTCTATGTGCCGTTCAAGCTCGCCTACCGGATTGCCGACGATCGTATCAAGATCGCCCGCAGAACAGCCGCCCCGGTCATTTACGTCATTTCGCACCAGTCGCGCCTCGAACCGGCGCTGATGCTGTCACTGCTGCCGGAAGACACGCTGCACATCCTCGACGAGGTCTCGGCGCGATCGCCCTGGCTCGAACCATGGCGCGAGCTTGGCCGCACTATCGCTTTCAACGCTGAGCATGTCTTCGTCAGCCGCCGGCTGGTGCGGGTGCTGAAGGGCAAGGGCCGCCTTGCCGTCTATCTGCCGGATGCGGTCGAGCCTGATATCAAGACATTTCGCCTGTTTCGCGCCGTCAGCCGCATCGCCATGCAGGCCGATGCCCGCATCGTGCCGATCTTCGTCGCCGGCGCGCGCACTCTGCCGGTATCGCTGACTGCGGCGGACAAGGCGCCCCGGCGCTGGTTTCCGCTCCTGTCGATCAGCGTGCTGGAGCCGATGACCATCGCCGAGCTGGTGGCGCGAAACCCTGATCAATCCTCGAACACCAATACGCTGTTCGACCGTTTCGCCGAAGCCCGGCTTTTCGGCAGCGATCTTGACCGCGGCCTGTTCCTCGCCATACGCGACGCCGCCGACCGAGTCGGCGCCTCGCATCCTATCGTCGAAGACGTGGTCAGCGGCACGCTGAATTACAGAAAGCTGTTCATCGGCGCGCGGGTGCTGGGCCGCCGCTTCGAGGCGGTGACAGCGCCGAATGAAGCGGTTGGAGTGCTGCTGCCCAACGCCAACGGTGTCGTGCTGTCGCTCGTTGGCCTGTTGTCAGCGAGCCGGGTGGCGGCGATGATCAACTACACCGCAGGCCCGGCCAGCGTCACCGCCGCCGTGCGCACGGCGGAGATCCGCACCGTGGTCTCGTCGCGCGCCTTTGTCGACAAGGCCAGCCTCGCTGACATCGTCGCGGCGGTAGAAGAAGGCGGCGCCAGGCTGTTGTGGCTGGAGGATGTGCGGGCCAGCGTAACCGTACTGGACAAGCTCGCCGCCGCCTTGCTGTGGCGCTGGCCGCTGCAGCCGCAGAATGCGGCCAAACCAGCGGTGATCCTGTTCACCTCAGGCTCGGAAGGCACGCCGAAGGCGGTGGTCCTGTCGCACAGAAATCTTCTCGCCAACGCCATGCAGGCTGAGGCCCGCATCACCATCTCGCCGGCCGACATCCTGCTCAACGTGCTGCCGGTGTTCCACTCGTTCGGGCTCACCGGCGGCACCATCCTGCCGCTGGTCACCGGCGTGAAACTGTTCCTCTACCCCTCGCCGCTGCACTACAAGCTGATCCCCGAGGTCGCACGCAAGGCAAGGCCGACGGTCATGTTCGGCACCGACACGTTCCTCGCCAACTATGCGCGCACCGCCAAGGACGGCGATTTCTCCAGCCTGCGCTTCATCGTCGCCGGCGCCGAAGCGGTGAAACCGGAGACGCGCCGCGTCTACCGGGAGCGCTTCCAGGCCGAGATCATCGAAGGTTTCGGGCTGACCGAGGCAGCGCCCGTCGTTGCCGTCAACACCGCCATCCACGGCCGCGACGGCACGGTCGGGCGACTGTTGCCGGGCATGCGCATGAAGCTCGAGCCGGTCGAGGGCATCAGCGGCGCCGGACGGTTATTGCTCAAGGGGCCGAATTTGATGATGGGCTACATGACCTCAGATCGGCCCGGGGAATTGCAGCCGCTCGACGGCTGGCACGATACCGGCGACATCGTTTCTGTTGACCGCGAGGGCTTCATTACCATTCGCGGCCGGGCCAAGCGCTTCGCCAAGATCGCCGGCGAGATGGTGTCGCTGGGCGCGGTCGAGATGCTGGTGCAGTCGCTGTGGCCGGAAGAGCACCACGCTGTGGTGGCGGTGCCGGACAAGCGCCGCGGCGAGCGTATCGTGCTGGTCACCACCGCCGATGACGCCGACCCCGATGAATTGCGCAAATTCGGCAGACAAGCCGGCGCCGCCGATCTGATGGTGCCGAACGACATCGTCAAGGTCGAGGAAATCCCGGTGCTGGGCTCTGGCAAGACCGACTACGTCTCGACCCGCAAACTGGCGATTGACCGACTGGGGCTCAGCGCGGCGGCCTAGCGCCTAAAGCGCGTCGCGTCTGGAGGGATTTATGCGACGCGCTTTAAGTTCTTGCTTGAACGCATCTCGTTGTCCCAAAACCGCTGCGCACCTTCGGGTCAGGCCCGAGCATGCTTTTAGGCGACATGCATTAGAGGACCACCACCGACAACAGCAGGATGAACCCGACCGCCATCATCAGCAGGCCCGGCCAGTTCTGCGACAGGCCGAGGAAACCGAGGCCGCGCCGCCGCGGCTCAAGTGTCGGGCCTGGCGTTGCAAGATTTGGCGTCGAGCGATCCGGCGCCGCGCGAGCAGGCGCCGGATCGCTGAGCCGCCCACGCCAAAGGGCTGCGCCGGCCATATACACAACGCCAGCGACAATGAGCAACGCGCCAAGGAGGACGACAGCCATTTCTCCTCACTCTTCTTTGAGCTCCTGCGCCTGGGACAGCAGCTTCAAGGGCTGATAGCGTGGCGTTCGCGACGTCGCTCGCCTCGCCCGCTGAGACAGAACGGTCAAGACGCCGGCAGGTTCCCGCTAGAGCGGGATGCGTCCGACTTGAACTAATTGAACTATCAGCGAATTGGCGACAGATCAGTCAGCCGAAGTCCGACGGCGGCACCTTCTCGCCTTCGCGCTTGGCGCGCCTGGAATAGGCGCGGATGCTGAGCGGCAGGAAGAGCAGATAGCCGGCAACCGACGCCGTCAGCGTGTACCAGGGATAGGTCATCAACAGCAGGATGTAGAGGACGACACCGAGGATGATCGGCAGCACCTTGTCGCCCGGGACTTTCAGGCTTTTTCCGGAATAGACCGGCAGCCGGCTGACCAGCAGGAAGGCTATCAGAACGGTGAAACCGGCGGCGATGAAGGCGGCAGGGCGGGACGGCTCCACACCAAGCCGCAGGAAGTACAGGTAAAGCGGCAGCATCACCAGCACGGCGCCCGCCGGCGCCGGCACGCCGACGAAATACTCGGTCTGCCACTGCGGGCGATCAGTTTCTTCGTCGAGCACGTTGTAGCGAGCGAGTCTCAGCCCGCAGGCGATGGTGAACAGCAGCGCGGCAATCCAGCCCGGCGAGCCGGCCTGGTCGAGCAGGAAGGCATAGAGCACCAGCGCGGGTGCTACGCCGAAATTGACGATGTCGGCCAGCGAATCCATCTGCGCGCCGAATTTGGACGTCGCCTTCAGCATGCGTGCCAGACGGCCGTCGATGCCGTCGAGGAAGGCGGCCAGCAGCACCATCACCACTGCCGGCTCGAAACGGCCTTCGAAGCCGAAGCGGATGCCCGAGAGGCCGGCGCAGATGGCGAGCACTGTGACAAGATTGGGCAGCACCATGCGCATCGGAATTTCACGGATGCGCGGGCCGCCGCTGCCATGCGCCTCGAATTTTTTGAACGGCGCGCCCACGGCTCAGGACACCCGCACGAGCGGCGTTGCGGCAACGCCGCCGAATTCGGCCAGTATGGTTTCACCGCCGACCGCAGTCTGGCCGACGGCGACACGCGGCGTTGCGGTCGACGGCAGGAACACATCGACGCGCGAGCCGAAGCGGATCAGCCCGAAGCGCTCGCCGATGCCGATCGTGCCGCCGGTCTCGGCCCAGCAGACGATGCGCCGCGCCACCAGGCCGGCGATCTGCACCGCGGCCACCGTGCCGTTGGGGCTGTCGATGACCAGGCCATTGCGCTCGTTGTCGGCACTCGCCTTGTCAAGTGCGGCGTTGAGGAACTGGCCGGGCCGATGCTCTATCCTTGTGATGCGGCCGCGCACCGGAGCCCGGTTCACGTGGCAGGAGAAGACGTCCATGAACACCGAGATGCGGGTCATCTCGCCGCCCCCGAGGCCAAGTTCGCGCGGTGGCACTGCCGGACCGACCGCCGTGATGATACCGTCGGCCGGGCTCACCACCAGCCGGTCGTCGACCGGCGTGACGCGCTCGGGATCGCGGAAGAAATAGACGCACCAGGCCGTCAGCATGAGGCAGATCCAGAACAGGATCGAAGAGAAATAGCCGAGGAAAAGCGTCACCGCTGCGAAGGCGGCGATAAACGGATAGCCTTCGCGATGGATCGGAACCAACGTTTTCTTGATCGTGTCGACGAGGTCCATGGAATGGAAACAGCCTAGTTTCAGGTCCGGCCTCAATAGCGGAAACACCCTGTGGCCGCAACGCGACAATGAGGGAACGCCGGATCCGGCGTTCTCGTCCGCATTAGCCGATCGCGGGCGTTGGAAGGGGTCCAATGAGCCTGTCCAGAAAAGCATGACTGGTGTCGGGGCGAACCGGCCTCATGCGTCCTTGGAGATACGGGCCTTGTCAAAGCGCCCGCCGAACGAAAGCTGGAGGCAACAAATGCTGTCACGGAAATCAGCAGCAAAGAAAGCGCGGGTCGTGATGAACGGTCTGGCGTTCGGCGAATCGCCGCGCTGGCATGATGGCAGGCTTTGGGTCTGCAACTGGGGAACCGGCCCAGATCATCGCCGTCGATGCCGACGGCAACAGTGAGGTCATGCTCACCGTGCCGGCCACCCTGCCCTATTCGGTCGACTGGCTGCTGGACGGTCGCCTGGTCGTCGTCTGCGGGCGAGAGGGGTTGGTGCTGCGGCAAGAAGCAGACGGGACGCTGGTCACCCACGCCGATCTGCGACACCTCTCAGGGAACGCCTGGAACGAGATCGTCGTCGACGGGCGCGGCAACATCTACGTCAATGGCGGCGGGCCAGCGCCGGTTCCCGGCCAGCATTTCGGCCCCGACACCATCGTGCTGATTGCACCGGACGGGTCCGTGCGGCAGGTGGCGGACAAGATCGCCTTCGCCAATGGGATGGCGGTGTCGCCTGACAACAAGACGTTGATCGTCGCCGAGTCCCACGCCAACAGGCTGACCGCCTTCGACATCGCCGCCGATGGCGGCCTTGCCAACCGGCGGCGATGGGCCGACCTCGGCAACGGCTTTCCCGACGGCATCTGCCTCGATGCCGAAGGCGCCATCTGGTATGCCGACGTCCCCAACCGGCACTGCGTGCGGGTGCGCGAGGGCGGGGCGATGCTCGACAGCGTCGATGCCGATCGCGGCTGCTTTGCCTGCATGCTCGGCGGCGCCGACGGCAAGACGCTGTTCATCGTCGCCGCCGAATGGCGCGGCTTCGAGCACATGATCAGCGATGCGCGCACCGGCCAGGTGCTCAGCATCCAGGCTTCCGCGCCGGGCGCTGGCTGGCCGTAAGGGCTACGACACCTCGGAGGGGCGGCGGCGGACGACAACGCCGAACTCGTCGCGCTCGCGAGCAATGCGCAACCGCTCCTCGGCCTCGGTTGCCTCACGCTGGCGGTCCCACATCGACGCGTACAGGCCGGCCTTGCGCATCAAGGCGGCATGCGTGCCGCGCTCGGCGATCTGGCCGTCCTGCAGCACGATGATCTCGTCGGCCGAAATCACCGTCGACAGCCGGTGGGCGATGACGATGGTGGTGCGACCCTTGCTGACGAGGTCGAGTGCCGCCTGGATCTCCTGTTCGGTATGGCTGTCGAGAGCCGAGGTCGCCTCGTCGAGCATCAGGATCGGCGGCGCCTTCAAAATGGTGCGGGCGATTGCCACGCGCTGCTTCTCACCGCCGGACAGTTTCAGTCCGCGCTCTCCGACCATCGAACGGTAGCCGTCGGGCAGCCGCTCGATGAACGGCCCGATCTGGGCGAGTTCTGCCGCCTTGCGCACATCCTCCTCGCTGGCATCGACGCGGCCGTAGCGGATGTTGTAGGCGATGGTGTCGTTGAACAGCACGGTGTCCTGCGGCACCATGCCGATCGCCGCGCGCAAGCTCTGCTGAGTCACGTCGCGAATGTCCTGGCCGTCGATCAGAATCTTGCCGCCCTGGATGTCGTAAAAGCGGAACAGCAGCCGCGAAATGGTCGACTTGCCGGCGCCCGATGGCCCGACAATGGCAACCGTCTTGCCGGCCGGCACTTCGAAGCTGATGCCTTTCAGGATCTTGCGGTTGGGATCGTAGGAAAACTGCACGTCGCGGAACTCGACCTTGCCGGAGCCGACGACCAGCGGCTTGGCCCCCGGCTTGTCGACGATCTCCTGCGGCACATCCAGCAGACCGAACATCTGCTCGATGTCGGTCAGGCCCTGGCGGATTTCGCGATAGATGAAGCCGATGAAGTTTAGTGGCACCGAAAGCTGGATCAGCATGGCGTTGATGAACACGAAGTCGCCAACCGTCTGCGTGCCGGCCTGCACCTCCAGCGCCGAAAGGCACATGACGATAACCGTTCCGAGACCGAAGATGACGCCCTGGCCGAAGTTCAGCCAGCCGAGCGAGGTCCATATCCTGGTGGCAGCGGTCTCGTAGCGCGCCATCGAACGGTCGAAGCGCTCGGCTTCCATGCCCTCGTTGTTGAAATACTTGACCGTTTCGAAATTGAGCAGCGAGTCGATCGCCTTGGTGCTGGCATCGGTGTCGCTGTCGTTCATGTCGCGGCGAATGACGATGCGCCAGTCGCTCGCCCTGATGGTGAACCAGATATAGAGGCAGACCGTCACCGCCACCACAGCCACGTACTTCCAGCCGTAGGTGACCGCGAAGATGCCGGCTGTCAGCGCGAATTCGAGGATGGTCGGCAAGGTGTTGAGCACGGTGAAGCGGACGATCGTCTCGATGCCCTTGGTGCCGCGCTCGATGATGCGCGACAGGCCGCCGGTGCGGCGCTCGAGATGGAAGCGCAGCGACAATCGATGCATGTGGATGAAAGTGCGGAAGGCGAGTTGGCGCACCGCGTATTGTCCGACGCGGGCAAACAGCGCGTCGCGCAGCTGGTTGAAACCGAGTTGCACCAGCCGCACGACATTGTAGGCGATGACCAGCATGACTGGCGCCAGCATGAAGGCCGGCAGCGGCGGCGCCGACTTGGCGTCACCAGCCAGCGCATCGGTCGCCCATTTGAAGAAGTAGGGACCGGCAACCAGCGTCAGCTTGGCGACGACCAGAAGCACGGTCGCCCACACCACCCTCGCCCGCAGGTCGGCACGGTCGGCCGGCCACATATAGGGCCAAAGATTACGCAATGTCTTGAAGGTCGAGCCAGAATCGGCGGAGACGGTTTTTTCGGCCATTTTATCGCCTTTTCGTATTTCTTATTGCTTGACCATGATCTTTACCGAAAACCGGCTTCCACTTTTCGCTGACGCGGCCTTTGTTCGGGATGATGGTCTAGCGGCCGGAGCAGCACGAATTGACCAGCGCGGCCAGCGATGCGGAAACATCTTCGAGCGCATCGCTGTCGACTTCATAGCGCGAGCGCTGCCGATCCGGCTGGTAGCGGACGAGCCCGGCTTCGACCAGTATCTTCAGGTGCTGCGAAACGGTGGACTGCGCCAGGTCGAGATGGTCGACGACCTCGCGGCAGCAGCAGGAGCGGCTGGCCGAAAGGTGCCGGAGAATTTCAATCCGGGCCGGATGCGAAAGCGCGGCGAGCTTCGCGGCGACGGCCTGGCTGTCGGCGAAGCCGCAGGTCTTCTCGGTCAAGGGAGCGTTCATCGTCTATCGGCGATAGACGATGAATGAACTTTCCGCAAGAGCCCGCTAGAGAAGAAAAGGATTTCTAGTTGGCCTTTGCCGGGGCCGTCGTCATCTGGTCGCCCATCGCCTTGAGGTTGGCGGCTTCGCCTTCCTGCGATTTTCCGGGGACCTTGAACACCTGCCCCGGCCAGATGCGGTCGGGATTCCTGATCTGATCCTGATTGGCGAGGTAGATGGTCGAGTAGCGAACGCCTTGGCCGTAGACGCGCCGCGAAATCCGCCACAGCGTATCGCGGCGGCGGATGATAACGGCGCTGTCGGCGTGTTCGAGCTTCGGCGCCGCGGTCTCGGGCACTCCGGTCGGGGGCGTCGCAGCCGCCACATCGGCTGGCGCCTCGGTCGCGGGCGCCGCAGGCGTGGTTGCCGGCGCGGCCGGCTTTGCCTCGGCAGGCGCCACGGCGGCGATCGACTCGCCCGGCTCGCGCTCGAACGGCACGGCGGCACGGGCCACCACCTTGACCCCGTCGGCATCGAGCGCATCGACGTGGATCGTATAGGTGCCGACCGGAACGTTGCGCGTCGCCTCGACCAGGAAATGACCGTCGGGCGAAGTCTTCGCGTCGCCGAGCAAGATATCGTTGGCATAGGCGCGCACCTTGCGGCCGGGGTCGGCGAGCCCGGCGACGAAGATCTTGTTGCCGTCGATCTCGATCGCTTCGACGACGACCTTTGGCCCTGCAGCTAGTGTCGCCGGTGCGGCCGGCCCGCCCGGAGCGGGCGCGGGGGCGGCGTCGACGGTGGCCGGCGCCGTGGCAGCCGGTGCGGCTGGTGCTGCGGCAGCGGGGTCCCCGGCAGCGGAGTCCTCGGAAGCCGGGGCGGCCGCCTTGTCGCCGGCAGGCGGCGATTCAGGCTTTGTCTCGGGTGAAGGAACGGTGAGCAATTCGGAGGCCTTGCCAGGCTCCTCGATCATCGCCAGCACCTGGCCAGCAGGACTCTTGGGAATCGAGACGATAGCCGTCTGCGCCGAGGGGGTCACGACATTGCCGGTCATCGAGCGCAGCGCGATCGTGTAATCGCCGGGTTTCAGCGCATCGTCGAGAACGATGGCAAAAGCGCCATCGGCACCGGCGACCGTCGAGCCGAGAACCGTCGAACCGTTGAGAATCTCGACCTTGGCGTTGGGTGCGGCTTTGCCGGCGACGACAATAGAGCCCTTGATCTCGACCCGAACGATGTCGAAAGTCGGCGCAATCGCATCGGCCGCCGCCGGCGCTGCCGGTGCCATCGCACCAGCGGCAGGCGCCGGCGGCGGCGGTGCATCGGTCACTGCTTCGGCCGGCGTCTCCACCGGCGGCGTCAGCGATGCCACTTCCGCCGGCGGCGTGCGAGTGAGATACGGATCGAGCGCGCCCGACACATAGGCGGTTCCCGCCGCGGCGACGGAGCCGCCGACGACGAACAAAAACGCCTTCAAAGGATTAATTGCCATATTTCCCTGCCCTTAGCCACCTAATGCGGTCTAGCCTGTTTTGCCCAAGGCGACAAGAACAAGGGGGACCGCCAAGAAAAAGGGCCGATACGAATAAACGGGGCCGACAAGAAAAAACCCGCCCGGGCTTGACCGCGAATAAAGACCCAATCACCAATCATCTCATGAACACGATTCGATCCATCTGCGTCTATTGCGGCTCGTCTCCGGGCCGCGATGTAACCTATGCCAAGGCCGGACACCTGCTTGGGCGTTCGATCGCCAAGTCCGGCCTGCGTCTGATCTATGGCGGCGGCACCAGGGGCATCATGGGAGCCGTCGCCGAGGGCGCAATGCGGGCCGGCGGCAAGGTGACGGGGATCATTCCGCGCTTCCTGATCAACAGGGAGGCCACCGAAACCGCGCTTGACAGACTTGACGAGCTCGTCATCACCGAAAACATGCACGAGCGCAAACATACGATGTTCGAGAAATCCGACGCGTTTGTGGCGCTTCCGGGCGGCATCGGCACGGTCGAGGAAATCATCGAGATCATGACCTGGGGCCAGCTCGGCCATCATCGCAAGCCGATCGTCTTCGGCAACGTTGGAGGATTCTGGGACCCGATGCTGGCGCTGCTCGACCATATGATGGCCGAAGGCTTCATCCACACCGCGCAGCGGGTCAGGCCGCTGGTGGTCGACGATCCGGAAGCGATCGTCGCTGCCATCATGGTCGCGGGATCGTCGGTCGACGCACCGACCGAAGGCGTGCAGTCGGTGATCGACAAGCTTTAGGGTATAGGGGAGTATGTAGTGCATGCCGCGCTCATGAGGCGCTGCCCTACTGCCCTACTGCCCTACTGCCCTACTGCCCTACTGCCCTACTGCCCTACTGCCCTACTGCCCTACTGCC